>SKVX01000329.1 GCA_007129225.1 Halomonas sp. | reverse complement strand
CCGCCGATGATCTCTTCCGCCATGCAGTGACCACCATCGACCGAGCGTACGTCGTCAGGCAGGTTGGCGTGCTCCAGCACGTAATTGAAAGGCTCTGAAATCGTCCCGATGCCTTCACATAACCGCGCGACGGCATGGGCGAAGTCTTCGGGGCTTTCGATGCGAAATCCCAATCGCGAGCCTGAGGATTTGATGGGTTTGACGAAGAAGGGAAAATACAGTCCCGCCTCACCTATATGCTGAAGTGCCTGGGCGTCGAAGGGGTCGAAGGCGGTAAAGCGAGGGATATAATCGGCAATCACCTCATGCTGAACGAGTCGACTCCAATACTTGTGCTCGCACTTGAGCAAACTTTCTAGACTGGTAGAACGCGTCCCAAGCCGCTCGCAGAGCAGCGGCAGCATGGTCGAGACTGGAAAATCCATGTAGCCAACGATGGCATCGATAGGCTCTCTAAATTCTTTCAGCTGGGTTTCGGCTCTGGACAGCATGTCTTCGATAGGAAATATTTCCGTATCATTGACTTCCTCTGGCTCGATCACGCCATGAAACCGGTAATTTTCAGCCCCACGTAACTGCTTGAGCCGTTTACGATTGTGTTCATCCAGCCCTAAAACAAAAATGTTCCGATCGCTCATGATCGCCTCCTGGCGCAAGCTCGGCTGACACAGTCCTCGTCGCCGAGGTGCAACGGGTAGCAGGCAGGGTATGGCGCTTGCCCGTCCTGGCCTGCGGGCCAGGCATGGGGAAGGCCGTTTATCGAAGCATAGCGGTTTATTGTTGCTGCGCTTGGCCAATACGCAAGAGAGCAGGAACTCCACTGTTCCACAGGAGGGATTTGGTCAGGCCGAGGGTTCATTATTAATTTGGCTAGAGCGGTTTCCAGCTGTTATAAGTGAAGTCACGGGTTAAAGAATCACGCGATACGACATTGCCGGTATCAGCAATGATTCAGCATTCCTCAAAAGCGTCGCTGGGCGGCGAAAGGAATATGGCGTCTCCACGTTTCTCGGCATCCGGCCCCCTCGTGGCCATCGGCGGTGCCGAGGACAGGACCTCAGGCCTTGAGATCCTGGCAAAGGTCTTTTGCATGGCCCCTGAGGGCAATCAGGAGGTTGCGGTCATCGCCACGGCGAGCAGCATTCCTGACGAGGTGCTGCCGGAGTACGAAGCAGCCTTCGCTCGCCTGGGCGCGAGCCAGGTCCATACGCTGGGGATTCGGGACCGCCAGGAGGCGGCCGACGCCGACACGGTGCGCCTGATCGAGCAGAGCGGTGTCATCTTCTTCAGCGGCGGTGACCAGCTGCGCCTGACCAATGTCCTGGGCGGCTCATCGGTTCTGAAGGCCATCCGACAACGCCTGCAGGATGGCGCCGTGGTGGCCGGGACCAGTGCCGGGGCCGCGGCCATGCCGGGCACCATGATCTACAACGGCGCCGCCGCCGACGCCCTGCGCAAGGGGGCCGTCAATATGACCTTCGGCCTCGGCTTCGTCGACGGCCTGATCATCGATAGTCACTTCCTCGAGCGCGGCCGCTTTACCCGCCTGATGGAGGTTGGGGCGAGCAATCCGGAACACCTGGGGGTAGGCCTGGGCGAGGATGCAGCCGTGATCATTCACCCCCATGGCATTCTGGAAGCCATCGGGCCGGGGCACGTCATCCTGATCGACAGCCGGGACCTGGCCCGATCGAACATTGCGGAGCTTGCCATGGGCGAGCCGGTGGCCGTGGAGCAGATGATCCTCCATGCGATGGTCGACGGCCACGGCTACGATGTCGGCGCACGCCGCTACCTCGTCCCTGACGAACTCGGCGCCATGCTCGCGGAGCGTCGATGAAGATTCTCGAACATCGGGCCCTTCGCGGTCCGAACTACTACAGCCGTTATCCGGCCATCTTCATGCGGCTGGACATCGGTGAGCTCGAGGAGCGGCCGAGCGACAGCGTGCCGGGCATCGTGGAACGCATCACAGAACTCCTGCCGACTCTCCACGAACACCGCTGCTCGGTCGGGAGGCCCGGCGGCTTTCTGGAGCGGCTGGAGCGGGGTACCTGGGCCGGCCACGTGGTGGAACATGTCTCGATCGAACTACAGAACCTGATCGGCTTTTCGGTAGGTTATGGCAAGACGGTCGATTCCTATGAAGCCGGCATCTACAACGTCGTTTATCGGTATCGGGATGAAGCCTGCGGTCTCGCTGCCGGCGTCGAAGCTGTCGATTTCGTCGAGCGCCTCTTCAGCGGAGCGACGATCGACATGCCGGCGATCATCGACCGTCTTAGCCAGGTGCGCGATGCCCATATGCTCGGCCCCTCCACTGCGGCCATCGTCGCGGCTGCCACTCAGCGCGGCATTCCCCATATGCGCCTGAGCGAGGAAAACAGCTACATCCAGTTCGGCCACGGCTTTCGGCAGCAGCGTATCCAGGCCACGGTGACCAGCCATACGAACCTGATCAGCTACGGTATCGCCGACGACAAGGCGTGGACCAAGCAGGTGCTCGGAGATGCCGGGATTCCAGTACCCCGGGGGAGGGTATGTGGCTCATTCCACGAGGCGCTCGACGCCGTCCGCGACATCGGCTATCCCGTCGTGGTCAAGCCGGTCATCGGCAACCATGGCCGCGGGGTGAGCACCAACATCGAGGACGACCAGGCGCTGAGTGATGCCATCGACATCGCCTCTCATCACAACCCCTCTGTGATCGTCGAGCAGTACATCAAGGGCGAGGACCATCGACTGCTGGTCATCAACAACACCCTCGTGGCCGCCGCCCGACGTCGCCCGGCGCACGTGGTCGGTAACGGCGTCGATACCCTTCAGGCCCTGGTCGACCGGGAGAACCAGGACCCGCGTCGCGGCATCGGCCACGCCAACCTGCTGACCCGTGTCGAGCTGGACGAGCAGTCGATGCGGATGATCGAGCAGCAGAACCTGACCCTGCAGAGCGTGATCCCGTACGGCGAGATGATCTTTCTCAAGCCCACGGCGAATCTCAGCACTGGGGGCACCGCCACGGACGTGACCGACGATGTTCATCCGGAAGTGCGCTACGCGGCTGAACGCATCACGCGGCTGGTAGGGCTGGACATCATCGGCATCGACCTATTGGCCGAGACCCTGAGCCGGCCCCTGGAAGAGCAGTCCGCCGCCGTGGTCGAGGTCAATGCCGGGCCAGGCTTTCGCATGCACCTCTCGCCCACCCACGGGGAGGGCCGTGACGTGGGGCGCCCGGTGATCGACATGCTGTTCCCCGACAGCGAGACAACGGGACGGATTCCCATCGCGGCGGTCACCGGCACCAACGGCAAGACCACCACGGTGCGGTTGCTCTCGCACCTGCTACGGCAATCGGGACGCAACGTCGGCATGGCCTGTACCGGCGCCATCGAGATCGACAACCATGTGATCCTGCGCGGTGACTACAGCGGCCCCCAGGCGGCAGCGATCGTGCTGCGCGAGCCCACGGTCGAGTGTGCCGTACTGGAAGTCGCCCGCGGCGGCATCATGCGCCGCGGCCTGGGCTTCGACGAGTGTGACGTGGGCGTGCTGCTCAATATCGACAGCGACCATCTTGGCGAACACGATATCCATACCCTCGATGAGCTGGCGCGCTGCAAGACCGTGGTGATCGATGCCGTTCGCCCGGGCGGCACGGCCGTGCTCAATGCCGACGACCCCCGGGTGCTGGCCGGCCGAGAGTGGGCCCGGGGCGACATCATCTTCTTCACGCTGGACCCCGACTCTCGCCCCGTTCGTCAGCACGTTCGCGAACAGGGTGTTGCCTTCACCTTGAACAACGAGCGCATCGTGATGCGCCA
This sequence comes from Halomonas sp., assembly GCA_007129225.1. Lineage (GTDB taxonomy): Bacteria > Pseudomonadota > Gammaproteobacteria > Pseudomonadales > Halomonadaceae > Halomonas. The sequence continues at coordinate 4,770 of SKVX01000329.1, read as the reverse complement.
GGGCCATGTCGAGGCCGAGGTGATTCCGGTGGTGAACGTGCCGATCACCTTCGAGGGACACGCCCGATTTAATATCGCCAACGCCCTGGCGGCCAGTGCCGCCGCCTACGCTCTGGGCCTCTCCATCGCCGATATCCAGATGGGCCTGCAGACCTTCCACCCCACCCCGGGACAGAACCCCGGCCGTACCAACCTGATCGACGCCGACGGGATGAAGGTGCTGATCGACTACGGGCACAACGCGCCGGCGCTCGAGGCGCTGAGCGAACTGGTCGGCTGCATTCCCGCCCGACGCCGGATCAGCGTGGCCAGCGCCCCGGGCAATCGACGCGACGAAGACCTCTTCACCCTGGGCACCCTGCTCGCCAGGATGCACGACGTTGTCTTCATCTACGAGACCGATGCCCGCGGACGCGCTCCCGGCGAGGCCGCTCGCCTGCTGCGCGAAGGAGCCGAGTCGGTGCCGGGCGCCTGTCGGGTCGAGGTCATCATGGAGGAGCAGCAGGCCGTCGACAGGGCCTTCGACGAGGCCAGCGAAGGGGATCTCCTGGTATTGCTGATTGATGATATCGATGGCGCCATCGAGCGCATCCGGGGGCGGCGTTTCCGTTCGGCCGCGGCGCCCGGCGGTGAATCCTCATGAGGCGCATCGACTCCCGGGAAGAGGGGCTGCTGACCCTGCTGCGGGTCGGCAGCATCTTCGCACCGGAGCCCCTCGAGGCCACCGATATCCTGATGGCCGGCGGCCGGATCGTGGCCCTGGGGCGTGACATCGCGATCCCGGCGGGCTGGCCGATCCGGGTCGTGGAGGCGCGTCATCTTATCGCCGTGCCCGCCTTTATCGACCAGCACGTTCACGTGACCGGCGGCGGCGGCGAAGGCGGCTGCGGCACTCGCTGTCCCGAAATCACCGCCCACGAGATCGCCTCAATGGGTATCGGCACCGTGGTGGGCGTGCTTGGCACCGACAGCATCAGCCGTTCCCCGGCAGATTTGCTGGCCAAGGTGCGTGGGCTTGGTGCCGAAGGCATATCGGCCTTCATGTATACCGGTGCGTATCGCGTCCCGCCTCCCACGCTGACCGGCGACATTCAGCGCGACCTGGCCTGGATTCCTGAAGTCATCGGCCTGGGCGAGATCGCCATCTCGGACCATCGATCGAGCCAGCCAAGGCAGGATGAAATCGAACGGATCGTCAGTGATACACGCATCGGTGCCATGCTGGCCGGCAAGCGGGGTATCTGCCATTTCCATATCGGTGACGGAAAGCGGGGGCTGGAACCACTGCGCAGGTTGCTGTCCGAGACCGAGATTCCCGCCGATCAAGTGATCCCGACTCACGTGAATCGTCACCACTCGTTGCTCGAGGAGGCTGCTGACTATGCGCTGACCTTCAACGCCAGTGTGGATGTGACCGCCTTCGACGATGCCGGCGACGACGGCCTGACCGGGTTCGACGCTGTGTCGCGGCTGCTGGCTCGCGGCGTTCCCGTCGCGCGCATCACCATGAGCTCCGACTGCAACGGCAGCCTGCCTGAATTCGACGCCCAGGGCGCCTGTATCGGCATGCGGGTGGCGCGCAACACGGCCCTTATCGCGGACTGGCAGCGCCTGGTGCGCGAGGGCGTGCTGCCCATGGAGCAGGCCCTCGGCCTGCTCTCGGGGAACGTCGCACGGGTGCTCGGTTTACATGATAGAAAAGGGCGCTTGGCTATCGGATTCGAGGCAGATGTGACGCTACTCGATAGCGAGCTTCAGCCGCAGCAGACGTTCGTGGCAGGACAATGTATTTATGACGCGAGCAACGTGGAATGCTAGCAGCCCAAGGTGTAATACCAACCTGCCTCGCCATTGCGGCGGCACGGGCTGGTTGAGCTGGAGTATTCAATATCGACTGCTATTGACCTCAACTTTGCTTAAGGTCTTATCGTGTTTCCGTCAGTCAGCTGGACTAGGCGACCTGGAAGGAGACACGCCATGAATGAACCACATGATGCGCTCGACCTGGCGGCCTACTGCGCCCGCATCGGCCATGCCGAAGCGTTGAGCCCGACACTCGACGCGCTGCGCCGCCTGCAGGCGCGGCATATGTCGGCCATTCCCTTCGAGAACCTCGATATCCTGCTGGGCAGGGGGATCGATTTATCGCCTGATGTCGTGGAGGCCAAGCTCATCACCGCCCGCCGTGGTGGTTACTGCTTCGAGCAGAACGGCCTGTTCAAGCGGGCGCTGGAGGCCATTGGGTTCCGGGTGGAGGGGCTTCTGGCACGGGTGCGGTGGATGGTGCCGGACGCCGCGCCACCGACGCCGCGCAGCCACATGGTGCTGCGGGTCGTCATCGGGGGGCGACCCTGGCTCGTCGATGTCGGCTTCGGCGGCAATACGCCCTCGGCGTTGCTGGCAATGGACACACAGGAGCCGCAGCCGACCGGGCACGAGACCTACCGGGTGGTGCCGAGCGAGGAGGGCTTGCTGTTGCAAGCCTTGATCGGGCATGCGTGGTCGCCGTTGTATGATCTCTCGCTGCAGCCCCAACTGGCGGTTGATTACGAGCAGCCCAATTGGTACACCGCCACGCATCCCGGCTCGCACTTTCGGCATCAGTTGAGTGTGGCGCGCACCACGCCTGAGGCACGCTACGTGCTGAGGAATTCGCGGCTCACGGTGCGTGAGTACACGGGCGAGCAGAGCCAACGAGAACTTGGCATGGACGAGCTGATGCAAACCCTGCACGACACCTTCGGCCTGCCGGTGGAGGAGAGCTGGCGCGCCGTGCTGGAACGCACCATGGCAGCCGAACGGGAGCCCGCCTAGCCGGCCAATCGTATCACTCGTTTGCGGCCTGGGCGCGCAGCCAGGCAATCTCCTCGGCCCAGATCTCGGGTTCGATGGTCTCCAGCACCAGCGGAATCTCGTCGATGCGCGGGTCGCGCATGATGGTGGTGAAGGCGTCGAGCCCGATGTTGCCCCGGCCAAGGCTGTGGTGGCGGTCGACGCGGCTCGCGAACTCACTCTTGGCGTCGTTGAGGTGCATGCCCCGCAGGTAGTCGAAACCCACCACCTTGCCGAATTCGTCGAGGGTGGCGGTACACGCCTCGGGGGTGCGCAGGTCGTAGCCGGCGGCAAAGGCGTGGCAGGTGTCGATGCATACGCCGACCCGCGACTTGTCATCGACCTGCTCGATGATCTCGGCCAGGTGCTCGAAGCGCCAGCCCAGGTTGGTGCCCTGGCCTGCGGTATTCTCGATCACCGCGACCACGCCGCGGGTATCGGCCAGGGCGTGATTGATCGAGTCGGCGATGCGGGTCAGGCATTCGCTCTCGCTGATCTTCTTGAGATGGCTGCCGGGATGGAAGTTGAGCAGGGAGAGGCCGAGCTGCTCGCAGCGCTGTATCTCGTCGAGGAAGGCGGCGCGAGACTTCTCGAGCCCGGCGGTATCCGGGTGGCCGAGGTTGATCAGGTAGCTGTCGTGGGGAAGGATCTGCCCGGGGCCGAAGCCATGTTCCTTGCAGGCGCTGCGAAAGGCCTCGATGGTGGCCTCTTCGAGGGGCTTGGCTCGCCACTGGCGCTGGTTCTTGGTGAACAGGGCGAAGGCGTCTGCGCCGATCTCGACGGCGCGCAGTACGGCCTGGTCGGGACCGCCGGCGGCACTGACGTGGGCACCCAGGTATTTCATCTCGCCTCTCCGTGATTGGCAAAGCTATTACGATAGCATGCACGTAGCCTCCCCTCCTGCCGTGGCCCTGCTAGTCTCAGAAAGAGAGAATGCCAAGGGAGAGTCAGCATGCTGCCCCTGCTACTGATTGCCATGAGTGATGCCGCGGGACAGGACCCCATCGCTGCAACACTGGCGCGCATCGATGCTCTGGCAAGCTATGAACTGACGTTGCGTAGCCAGGGCAGCGGCGGCGAAGAGGTCATTCTCTACAGCTACCGACAGCCCGGCTACGTGCGCATGGACATGGAGACGCCCTACCGCGGGGCGGTGCTGATCTATCGTCCCGATACCGGCAAGGTGCGGCTGTGGCCCTTTGGTTCACCGGGCAGGCGGGCGGGAATTTCCCTGCGCCCCACCAACCGCATGGTGTGCAGCTCGCAAGGCCATCGTGTTGACCAATCGGATGTGGGCACCCTGCTGCGCAATGTCCAGCGCCTGCAGCAGCACGGCAGTACGCGTCGGCTTGGGCCGACTACCCATGATGGGCGTGCGGTGCAGCATGTGGTGGTGGAAGCCGAGCCAGGGCGGGCGGTGCAGGATGTGTCGCGCTATGACCTGTGGCTCGATGACGAGACGCTGTTTCCACTGCGGGTGGCGAGTTACGACAGGCGGGGAGAGCGACGGGAGAGCGTCCTGCTGGAGAACGTTCGCCTAGACCCCGACTTTCCCACCGACCACTTCGCACCTTAGGCCCATGCCGAGCTTTCACTTCGACACGACCTGGCATCTTGAAGCCCCAATCGCAGTGGTCTTTGATGTCTTGACCGACTCACTGCACTGGCCGGAATGGTGGCCCGGTCTGGTCGAGGTTCAGCCGCTCGAGGCAGGCAACGAGTCCGGCATTGGGCGAACTCAGCGCTTCGTCTGGAAGAGCCGGCTGGGCTATTTCCTGCGCTTCGATATCCGCATCACTCGCGTATGCGAGCCCTACTTGATCGAGGGCAGGGCAAGTGGCGACGTGGCCGGAGTCGGCAGCTGGCGACTCGATGGCAACGAGCGGATCACCCGGGTTCGCTACTGCTGGCAGGTGCGAACGGTGCGGCCCTGGATGG
>SKVX01000346.1 GCA_007129225.1 Halomonas sp. | reverse complement strand
CGAAGTTCGATGCGTCGATAGTGGCCGGTGTCGAACTGAGCGGCCAGCAGCAGCTCCAGAATGACCGGGTCTTTCTCCATCTGGCTCATGGAAAGCGCCAGCGCATTGGCGTTGTCGGTATTCTTGATGCGAATTTCCTGCTCGATATAGTGGCGGCTGCTCGTCACGCCGATGAGCAGGCTGCCGACGAACGCCAGCAGCAGCAGTACCACGATGGTCAGCCAGAGCTGCTTTATCAGTGACATCTCGGTTATTCCTCCGCCTGGGGCTGGTACCCCTGTTATTTATGTCGACCGCTTTTCCGAATCATCCTATGAACCCTTGATCCTGCATTCGCCCGATCACACTGCGCCAGCGCGACAGCCTGGCTACCGGATCCGCCCGCGACTGGGTGGAACCACCGGCCCACAGGCCTTCGCTGTTGAAACTGAAGACAGGATCCAGGTCGGTGCGCTGGGTGGCCGGGGTGATGGACGGCACCAGGTTGTCGAGGATCAGGGGCACGGCAGTGGGGCGCTCGTAGTAGCCGAGGACCATGTGGGCCTGCACGATCTGGCTGCGACCGATGCGGGCGCGAACATAGATCATGCGCAGGCGATCGCCGGGCACGCCAAGCTCCTTGAGAGAGACGTACTTGGCGATGGAGTAGTCCTCGCAGTCGCCCTGGCCCTGGCCCATGGTCTCCAGTGGCGTGGCCCAGTGGTCCTCTGCGCCCCAGTTGTCGATGTCGTCCACCCAGCGCACCCGGCGATTGAAGAAGTCGTTGACCTCCCGCAGCTGGTTGTCGAGAGGGGCGCCGTTCAATCGGTCGAGCAGCGCAAACCAGTCCTCCAGGATGCGCAGCCCCTGCTGGCCGTAAAGGCGCTGCATGCTCTCGCGCAGCCTGCCGCGGTTGATGCGCGCCTCGAGCGGTGCCGGCTTGAGGCCTAGCCCGGCGGCCAGCAACAGAGACCCAAGGCCCGCCAGAAAGTGGCGGCGACCGGGCCTGAAAGCGTGTCGGTTATGTCCATGGGGCATCTGGGGTGCCGGAATGTTTAACAATGTAATGCTGCGTTTCAATGAGTATAAAGGAGTGAAGGAAGTAGGACGACCCGCGTGATGATCATCATGCGAAGGTATGGCGAAATGCTAGTTGTCGTCGGCATTGCCTACCCCTTGCCGGGCCCTTGCCATACCCGCAGCCGCCCAATCCAGGTCAACTGTCGGGAGGCATCACGCAGTTCGCTGGCGGCGTCGTCCAGGCTCTGGTGGGCGGGAAGTCGGCGAACATAGATCGAGACATCGACCTGATTGTCGAGATAGTGCAGGTCGAGGGCGACGCGGCTCTGCCATACCGCACAGCGAGACCAGGCCTCATCGAGCACCCCTTCCACGTCGCGGCGCAGGGGCAGGCCGGGGCGCAGGCTGTGCTCGGTCTCGCCTGCGTCGTCTTCGGGGTCGATATGGAAGGTGACATCGGCCAGGTTGGGAAAGGCATCTCGCAGCCGCCGGCTCACGGCATTGCCGATCTCGTGGGCCTCGGAGACGGTCAGTCGCGGGGCGACGACGATATGCAGGTCGAGAAGGGTCTGGCTGCCCAGCGAGCGGGTACGCAGGTCGTGGATGCCGTGTACGCCGGGCACTGCAGCGGCCACGGACTGCATCGCGTCACGCTCCTCCTCAGGAAGGGCCGTATCGATCAGCTCCCGGCTGGATTCCCACAGCAGGCGACCGCCCACCTGGCCCACCATGACGCCGACCACGATGGCGGCGACGGCGTCCACCCAGCCGGCACCAAGCTGTGCCGCGATGAGGGCAATCAATACCACCACGGTGGAGAGGGCGTCCGAGCGGGAGTGCCAGGCATTGGCTTCCAGCAGGCGCGAATTGACCCGCTTGGCGATGTGCAGCGTGTAGCGGAAGATCCACTCCTTGGCGAGCAGCGCGACCACGGCAACGCCAATGGCCCAGATGCCGGGAGCGGAAATCGGCTCGCCGACCAGCAGGCGGTTGAGGCTGGCCCAGGCGATGCCGCCAGCCACGAAGATCAGCACGCTCCCGAGCCATAGGGTGGCAAGGGTCTCGATGCGGCCATGGCCGTAAGGGTGGTTGCTGTCCGGCGCCTGGCGGCCGAAATGCGTGGCGGCCAGGACGAAGCCGTCGGTCAGCAGATCGGAAAACGAGTGGATACCGTCAGCGACCAGTGCCGCGGACCCCACCAGCCAGCCTGCCACGATCTTCATCAGTCCGATGACCAGGTCGACCATGGCGCCGACCAGGGTGGCCTTGTGGGCCTCCCGGGTCCGGGCGCCGTGGTCGGCGAGGGGGCTATTCACCCGTCATCCTTCAGCTCGCCCGCCTTGTTGCGCACCGGATTGGCGTACTGGGCCAGCCACCAGGGCCGCAACTCGGCGGGGACGTCTTTCAGGCGGGCCTGGAAGCGCGCCCGGTCGACGTCGCTGACTTCGCTCATGTCGAGGAGCTCGGGTGCATCGCCGAGCGCCTCGAGGGCGAGGTAGTGGCTGGGGAAGAGGTGGTAGCCGGAGACTACCTGGCGGTCGATCTCGGCGGCAACGGCCTCCGGGGTGTCGAAGCGGGCTCCCAGCGGTTGGCCGAAGCGAAGCTGCACACGTCCCTTATGGCCCGTGATACCGGCCACGATGGACTGGATATCCTCGAATTCGCTCTTGTCGTAACGGCCCTGGCTATGAATGGCGTGCAGCTCCCGGGCCTTCTGTACGTCGCAAGGGTCGTACTCGTAGCTGATCGATACCGGTACCACGCGCAATTCGGCGATCGCGTCGCCGATGGGGGCCTTGCGATCCTCCTGGCGCCGGGCCATGGTCAGCATCTTGATGATGGCCGGGTCCGTGCGGTCGATACCGTCCTTGGCCCGGCCCTCCCGCTGAGCCATCCAGATCGAGTGATTGTCCTCGGTAATGGAGTGGCGGATATAGGCGGATAGCGACTGGTAGGCGGCCAGCATGGCGCGCTTCCCGCGCAGGGCGCGGGGCACGATGAAGCTCTTGTTGAGCCGCATCAGGTCGGTGACATAGGGCTTCTTCAACAGGTTGTCGCCAATGGCGATGCGGACCGTATCGCGACCGGCGCGATGAAGGCCGTAGTTGACGAAGGCCGGATCGAGGGAAATATCCCGATGGTTGCCGATGAACAGGTAGGCAGTATCCTGCGCCAGGTGCTCCAGGCCCTCGACGCGGAAGTCGTCGGTGGAGGTGCGAATCATGCGCTCCATGTAGTACGCCACGCGCATCTGGAAGTCATGGACGCTGGCCACCCCACGGGTCTGACGACGGATGGCATAGGAGGCAATGGCGCGGGCCAGAGCGGGTACCAGCCGGTTGAGCCGAGGCAGTCGATAGCGCGTCAAGGCATCGAGCAGCTCCCGGTTATTGGCCAGCCGGGCGAGCACCTCGGCGACTTCGCTATCCTCGTAGGGTCGAATGTCGGCCCAGGGGTCCTGTTCCGGTGCAGGCGTCACGCTTTGCTGTTCTGTCATCGGCGTCTTCTGTTTGACGGAGTCGGTCATGCGCTGCCCTGTAGCGACGCAGTAGAGGCTTCACCATCCAGCCAACCGATCAGCTGCTCGATCTCTTCGGCGAGCGTCTGAGTCATCAGCATGAAGTCTGCCTCCAGTCTCACGATGGCATCGCCATCGTCCTCGGTTTCATTGGCCTCGTCGATCAAAGCATCGCTGAAGCGCAGGGACTTCAGGGCCAGGTCATCATGTAACACGAAGCTTAGCCGGCCTTCGATCTCCAGGGCCAGTCGACTGGCCTGGCGGCCTGCCGCCAGCAGCTGCTGGATTTCGTCGCTGTCCAGGTCGACCTGCCGGGCGCGCAGCACGCCGTCATCGCCCTTGGCCTTGAGTTCGACCTGGTCGCCGAGCCGCAGGCTGGCGGGTCGCGAATCCTCTTCGGCGAGCCACTGGGTCATTGCCCGCATCGGCAGGGTCTGGGTGGCCAGCGGCGTCACCTTGAGGCTGCCCAGGGTCTCGCGCAGCAGATCGAGTACCTCTTCGGCACGCTTGCGCGAACTGCTGTTGACCGCGATCAGGTTGCGCCGCGTATCCCACCACAGGTCGACCTTCTGGCTGCGAATGAAGGCGCGAGGCAGCAGCTCTTCATAGACCTGCTCCTTGAGCTCCTGCTTCTCCTGTCGGCGCAGCTTCCGACCCTCCCGGGCCTCGATGTCGGCGCCACGTTCTTCGACTTCTTCGCGAACCACGCCGGCCGGCAGCAGGCGCTCCTGGCGCAGGACCGTCATCAGTCTCTGTCCCTGCAGCTCGTGCAGCAGCGCCGTGCCGGCACGGCCGGCAGGCGGGCACCACCCCAGTCGGCGAGCCTCGCTGCTGCCGGGCAGGCGTGCCGCCTGTTCGGCCAGCGCAGACTCCAGGTCGGTTGCCGGGATCGCCGTTGAGTCATGCAGACGGTATAGGTGCAAGTGCTTGAACCACATGGCGCATTCCCTGAGCAAAAAGGACGCATATTATGGCCAAGGGGAGGCGGGGGTTCCAGTACTGTAAGGCCCGGGAAGCCATACGAGTTCAAACTGTTGTTTGAATTCGGGCGTCGGCGAGGCCTAGAATCGACGCTGGTTATCCCTGCCCTGTCATGTCTTGCCCCAGGAGAAGCACCGATGGATCCCCGACTCTCCCGTGTCACCCTGCGCGTTCGCGGCTACCACCTGGATGGCTACGGCCACGTCAACAACGCCCGCTACCTGGAGTTCCTCGAAGAGGGGCGCTGGGGCTATTTCGATGATCGACCCGACGTCGCGCGGCCATTTGCCAGCGGCAACCTCGCCCTGGTGGCCGTCAACCTCAATATCAACTACCGGTTGGCGGCGGTGGCGGGGGATGATCTGGAAGTGCGCACGCGGCTGGCGGAGTTGGGCAGCCGCAGCGCGCGCATGCATCAGGAGATCCGGCGGGTGCGTGATGACAAGCTGGTGGTCGATGCCGACCTCACCTTCGTGCTGCTCGATGTGAAGGCCAACCGGCCCCTTGCCATTGAAGGCGAACTCCGCACGCTTCTGGAACCCCTGGTCCTGGAGGGGTGAGTACGACACTGCGCTTGCATTGGCGTGCAAGGAAACGTGACCCGGTACAAGCGTGGGCCGTTTGAGCGTGGGCCGGTCAATCGCCGGTTGATCCGAGGCGCTACCCCGCTGCCTTTGCGCCGTCCGCAATGGTATGATGTCAGGCTGTAATGGCGCGCCATGCTCTTGCACAAGGACGCGCCAACCTGCTGCAGTGCAAAGGATTCGACGACCCATGGGTGACATCGCCAGAGAAATTCTGCCAGTCAACATCGAGGACGAACTCAAGCAGTCGTACCTCGATTACGCGATGAGCGTGATCATCGGCCGCGCGCTTCCGGACGTGCGCGATGGCCTGAAGCCGGTGCATCGGCGCGTGCTGTTTGCCATGCACGAGCTCAGCAACGACTGGAACAAACCGTACAAGAAGTCCGCCCGCGTGGTCGGTGATGTCATCGGTAAGTATCACCCCCATGGTGACAGCGCCGTCTATGACACCATCGTCCGCATGGCCCAGCACTTCTCCATGCGCCACGTGCTGGTGGATGGGCAGGGCAACTTCGGCTCCATCGATGGCGACAACGCCGCTGCCATGCGTTACACCGAGGTGCGCATGTCCCGGCTCGCCCATGAGCTGCTGGCCGATCTGGAGAAGGATACCGTCGACTGGGTCGACAACTACGACGGCACCGAGCGCATCCCCGATGTGTTGCCCACCAAGGTCCCGAACCTGCTGATCAACGGCTCCTCGGGTATCGCCGTGGGCATGGCGACCAATATTCCACCCCACAACATGGTGGAGATCATCAGCGGTTGCCTGGCGTTGATCGACGATTACACGCTCTCCGTCGACGACCTGATGGAATACATTCCGGGCCCCGATTTCCCCACCGGGGCCATCATCAACGGCCGTGCCGGCATCCTCGAGGCCTACCGCACCGGGCGCGGGCGCATCTATGTGCGTGCCTGTCACACCATCGAGCATGACGACAAGAGCGGTCGCGACCACATCATCGTCACCGAGCTGCCGTATCAGGTGAACAAGGCGCGGCTTATCGAGAAGATCGCCGAGCTGGTAAAAGAGAAGAAGATAGAAGGCATCGCCGAGCTACGCGACGAGTCCGACAAGGACGGCCTGCGGGTGGTGATCGAGGTCAAGCGTGGCGAATCCGGCGAGGTGGTGGTCAACAATCTCTTCGCCCAGACCCAGCTGCAGAACGTCTTCGGCATCAACATGGTCGCCATCGAGGATGGCCAGCCGAAGATCATGAACCTCAAGGAGATCCTCGAGGCCTTCATCCGCCATCGTCGCGAAGTGGTCACGCGCCGTACCCTGTTTGAGTTGAAGAAGGCCCGCGAGCGCGGCCATCTCCTCGAGGGCCTGGCCGTGGCCATCTCCAACATCGACGAGGTGATCGAGCTGATCAAGGCCTCGCCGAGTGCCGCCGAGGCCAAGGAGAAGCTGCTGGACAAGGTCTGGCAGCCGGGCCAGGTGACCGCCATGCTGGAGCGTGCCGGTGCCACCTCGTGCAAGCCGGAGGAGCTGGAGGAGGGCTTCGGCCTCAACCAGACCGGCAGCGAGTACCGCCTTTCGCCGGCCCAGGCCCAGGCGATACTCGAGCTTCGCCTGCACCGCCTGACCGGGCTCGAGACCGAGAAGCTGCTCGACGAGTACCTCGGCATTCTCGAGCGGATCGCCGAGCTGACCGCCATTCTCGCCTCCAGCGAGCGCCTGCTGGAAGTGATCCGCGAGGAACTGGCCGCCGTGCGCGACCAGTTTGGCGACCCGCGCCGCACCGAGATCCAGGCCAGTCATCTCGACCTCTCCATCGAGGACCTGATCGCCGAGGAGGACATGGTGGTCACGGTCTCGCGTACCGGCTATGCCAAGACCCAGCCGCTCTCCGACTACCAGGCTCAGCGCCGCGGCGGCCGCGGCAAGTCGGCCACTTCCATGAAGGACGAGGACGTCATCGAGCACCTGCTGGTCGCCTCGACCCACGATACCGTGCTGCTGTTCTCCAACAAGGGCAAGGTCTACTGGCTCAAGGTCTACGAGATGCCCAACGCCAGCCGCGGCTCCCGCGGCAAGCCGCTGGTCAACATGCTGCCGCTGGACGAAGGCGAGGCGATCAATGCCATCCTGCCGGTGCGCGACTACCGGGCAGACAGCTACATCTTCTTCGCCACCGCCAAGGGCACCGTCAAGCGCACCAGCCTCGACCAGTTCTCCCGGCCGCGCAGCGTCGGCCTGATCGCCATCGACCTGGAAGAGGACGACCGCCTGGTGGGTGCTGCCATCACCAGTGGCTCCGACCACGCCATGCTGCTGTCGTCCAACGGCAAGGCGATTCGCTTCGAGGAAGGCAACGTGCGTTCCATGGGGCGCACCGCCCGCGGCGTGCGCGGCATGCGCCTGCTCGATGGCGCCGAAGTGATCAGCCTGATCATTCCCCAGAGCCAGCAAATCGACGCCGAGGCGGATGTCGAAGCCGAAGCCGAGGAGGGCGCCGAGCTTGCGCCCACCAACGGCAACGGCGGCCAGATCTATATTCTCACCGCCAGCGAGAACGGCTACGGCAAGCGTACCCGGCTCGAGGAGTTCCCGCTGCGGGGCCGTGGCGGCCAGGGAGTCATCGCCATGCAGACCAGCGAGCGCAACGGTTCGCTGGTTGCCGCCATGCAGGTCTACTTCGCCGACGAGATGATGCTGATCACCGACAAGGGCACCCTGGTGCGTACTCGGGTCGATGAGGTCTCGATCACCTCGCGCAATACCCAGGGCGTGATGCTGATCCGTCTCGGCGAGAACGAGAAGCTGGTCAAGACCGTACGCATCGACGAGCCTGAGGAAGTCGAAAGCGAAGTCGGCGAGGGTGAATACGGAGAGACAGCACCGTCCGATGGCACGGATTCGCCGGAGCAGGGTGCGGATGAGAGTGGCACCATGGACGAGACCAAAAACGACGAGTAAAGGCCTGCCGCGCCATACCGAGCGATGAGCGCCGGGGACAAGCCGAAGCGAGGGTCTTTTGCCATGGATGGCAAAAGTAGCGCCCAGGGAAGGGTTCACAGCGCCCTCGCCTAGGCTTGTCGACGGATCAGCTCATCGCGTGCCGGTCCAGTAATGAAAGCTTGAGCTGAAACGGAACCACCACGCTGATGACACGCCACTATAACTTCTGCGCCGGCCCCGCGGCGCTGCCCACCCCGGTGCTCGAGCGGGCTCGCGAAGAGATGCTCGACTACCAGGGGCGCGGTCTCTCGGTGATGGAGATGAGTCACCGCTCCCCCGAGTTCGTCGCCATCGCCGAGCAGGCCGAAGCGGACCTGCGCGAGCTGCTGGCGATACCCGCCAACTACCGGGTGCTGTTCCTGCAGGGCGGCGCCAGCCTGCAGTTCTCCATGGTACCGATGAACCTGCTGGGGCAGGGCGGCAGCGCCAACTTCCTCTATACCGGAATCTGGGGCAAGAAGGCCCTGGCCGAGGCGAAGCAGTTGGGCTTTTCGGTGCAGCTGTCAGGCTCCAGCGAAGGCAGCGGTCATACTGCGGTGCCACGGCAGGCTGATATCGAGCTGGCTGATGACGCCGCCTACCTGCACTACACCGCCAACGAGACAATCGGCGGCCTGGAGTT
>SKVX01000558.1 GCA_007129225.1 Halomonas sp. | reverse complement strand
CCGCCGGCACCACCACCGCCGCCAGCACCGCCGCTTCCGCCAGCACCGCCGCCGCCGGCACCACCGCCGCCGGCAGGACCGCCGCTTCCGCCGGCACCGCTGCTCCCGGCAGCGGTCTCGCTGCTGCGCCCTTCGCTGGCCGTATCGCTGATGGCCTGGCCGTCGCCCCCGCCCTGGCTCACCGCCTCCTGAGCGGTCTCCAAGCCAAAGCTGGCTGCTTCAGGGGTCTGTTCGCTGGCCGTGTCGAGGCTTTCCAGTGCCTGCCCTCGAGTGTCGGGCTGGCTCTCCTCAACGATAATTCCGTTATCGAGCTCCTCAGCCGTCGCCGGGTCCTCCTGGGCGAGAACTGTCAGTGGCAGGATGCCAGCCACGAGTGCCATGCCGATCACGTGTTTTCCAAGCATTATCGCGCTCCTATTGAATCGTTGTGTCCAGCTTCGCATAGGCCTTCGCCCACCTGCGTTTGGTCTCTTCCCAAGGGAGCCTGCCAATAGCATGCGGCAGGAATCCAGGGCCGACAAGCTGTCGCCTTAGTGCGACGGGACAGAGCGGGGCTGCTGCTGAGTGATGCAGTGGATATTGCCGCCGCCGAGCAGGATCTCCCGGGCCGGGACACCGACCACTCGCCTGTCGGGGAACAGTTCCTGGAGAATGTCGTAAGCCTGTTCGTCGCAGGTCGGGTCCAGCAGAGGCATGACCACCACGGAGTTGCCGATATAGAAATTGACGTAGGAGCCTGCCATTCGATCCCCGGGCAGGCGCGGGTGGGAACTGTCGAGGCGATCGAGGCCGCTGGCTTCATCCTCTTCGATGTACAGCGGACCGGGCTGGGGCAGCTTGTGGACGGTGAGCGGCCGCCCCCTGGCGTCGGCGGTGGTTTCCAGCACTGATAGCGCCTCCCGGCAGATGACGTGCTGGGGGTCGTCCTCGTCATCGCACCAGGTCAGTACAACCTCTCCGGGGGCGACGAAGCAGCACAGGTTATCTACGTGCCCATCGGTTTCGTCCAGGTGGCAGCCCCGGGGCAACCAGATGACCTTGTCGACCCCCAGGGTGTCCTGAAGCACCCGCTCCATATCGGCGCGACTCACAGCTGAATTGCGATTGGGATTGAGCAGGCACTCCTCGGTGGTGATCAGGGTGCCCTCACCGTCCACATGGAGGGCGCCCCCCTCCAGCACCACCGGCGCCGCGAAGCGCGGGATGCCAAGCATCTCGGCGATTTTGGTGCGGACGCGCCGATCCTTGTCCCAGGGGAAGTAGAGACCGCCATCCAGCCCGCCCCAGGCATTGAACTGCCAATCCACCATCGCCAGGCGCCCGTCGGGGTGGGTCAGGAAGGTAGGGCCCACGTCGCGCATCCAGGCGTCGTTGCTGGAGAGCTCTACCACGCGAATCTGGGGCGGCAACTGGTGGCGTGCATTCTCGTACTGCTCGTCGTTGACCCCGACGTAGACGGTTTCGCTCTCGGCGATGGCCGTGGCGACCTCCACGAAGGCCTGCTGGGCCGGCTTGGCGCCATAGCGCCAGGTATCCGGCCGCTGCGGCCAGAGCATCCAGCAGGCGTCGTGGGGGGCGAACTCGGCGGGCATGGCGAAGCCCAGGGCCGTAGGTGTGGCGGCGCGGGCACAGGAGGGGCTTGTGGACGTGTTCATGTCGAGCTCCCGCCAGTACCCAGGTAGTCGTCGGCGCGAAGGCTTGCCGTGGCGGCGGCGAAGGCCTCGTCGAGGATCGCCACCACGCGATCCACTACCTCGCGGTCCCAGATCAGGGGAGGCGAGAGGATATTGAGGTGCCCCACCGGGCGGATGATCAGGCCGCGCTTCTGGGCCTCGGCGGCGACCCGGTCCCCGACTCGCGCTTCCACCGGCAGCAACTCCTTGGTGGCCTTGTCGGCGACGTTCTCGATGGCCAGCATAAAGTGGCTTCCCCTGACATCCCCGACGGTTTCATGGTCCGCCAGGGTCTTGAGCTTGTGTTCCAGGTAGGGCCCCACCTCACGCACGTTCGCGCAGATGCCCTCGCGCTCTATGATCTCGATGTTCTTCAGCGCCGCCGCGCAGCTCACCGGGTGGCCGGAGTAGGTGAAGCCGGTGCTCAACACGCCGCCCTTGCGCTGGGGGGTGCCCAGTACCTCGAAGAGCTCGTCGGAGATCAGGGTGGCGCCCAGGGGCGCGTAGCCGGAGGAGAGTCCCTTGGCGCAGTTGATGATGTCCGGTTGGGTATCGAAGACCGCTTCGGAGGCGAAGAAGTGGCCCAGGCGGCCGAAGCCGGTGACGACTTCGTCGGCGATAAAGAGGATGCCGTTGGCGCGGCATACCGCCTGCATGCGGGCATGGTATCCCTGGGGGGCATCAGCACGCCACCCGCGCCCATGATCGGCTCGGCGATAAAGGCGGCGATATTGTCGGCACCAATCTCGGTGATGCTCTCCTCGAGTTCGGCCACCAAATGATTGCAATACTCCGCTTCGCTCATGCCCTTGGGCCGACGATAGAGGTTGGCTTCACTGAGGTGCGTGACTAGGTGGTCCAGGGTGTCGAAGTCCCAGTTGTTGCTTTCGATGCCGGTCAGGGTGGCGGCCAGGTAGGTGGTGCCATGATAGGCGTTGCGGCGTGACAGGATACGCTTCTTGCTCGGCTTGCCCAGGCGGTTGAAGACGTAGTGCACCAGGCGGACGGTGGCGTCGTTGGCTGCCGATCCGCCGCTACTGAAGAAGACGTGGTTGAGGTTTTCCGGTGCCAGCTCGGCAAGCTTGGCGGCCAGCTCCGCCGCCGGGGCGTTGGAGAGGTTGTTGAAGGTGGAAAAGTAGGCCATGCGGGTGGCCTGCTCGGCCATGGCCTGGCCGATCTCGGCGCGGCCGTGGCCCACGTTGACGCACCACAGGCCGGCGATGCCGTCGATGAAGCGATTGCCGTGAACGTCTTCGACGTAGATGCCGTCACTGTCGGTGATCAGGTCGCAGCCCTTCTCATGGAAGAGGCTGTAGTCGGTGAAGGGGTGGATAAAGTGATCCTTGTCCTTCTGCCACAGTGCCTGGGCGTCAAAGGTCCGCGTCTCGGTGCTCATGGTCTCGCCCTCGCAGGTGATGTCGTTGTTTAGGTAAGTTGTTGAGGTCGGGAGCAGACTAGCGAGGGGCGGGGCGCCGGGAACATATCCCGATTGGGGTATATCGGCACGGACCTGGCCCACCTAAGGTGGTGACCATTCGAATCTCGAACAAACACTCTTCACAATGACAGGGAGGCACCTCATGACGGTTTCCATCGATGGCCAGCGGCTCTGGTCGAGTCTGATGGCCATGGCCGAGGTCGGCCCTAGCCCCAACGGTGGCAGTCACCGGCTGGCACTCACTGAAGAAGATGCCGCTGGACGGCGGCTGCTGATCGGTTGGTGCGAGGCGATCGGCTGCACGCTGCGGGTCGACAGGATCGGCAATCTTTTCATCCGGCGCCGGGGAAAGCGTGACGACCTCGACCCGGTGGCTACGGGCAGTCACCTGGATACCCAGCCCAAGGGCGGGCGCTTCGACGGTGTTCTCGGGGTGCTGGCGGGCCTCGAGGTGTTCCGCACCTTGCACGACCAGGGTGTGGTTACCCAACGTCCCCTCGAGCTGGTGGTGTGGACCAATGAGGAGGGTAGCCGTTTCGCCCCTGCCATGGTCGCTTCCGGCACCTATGCCGGCGTGTTCAGCGCCGAGTCAACCCTGTCGCGTCGTGATCGCGATGGCGTGACCCTAGGCCAGGCCCTGGAGGCCAGCGGTTTTGCCGGCGAGATGCCGGTGGGCGAGCCCCAACTCGATGCGTTCTTCGAACTGCATATCGAGCAGGGCCCGGTGCTGGAGGAAAATGGCGAGGCGATTGGCGTCGTGACAGGCGTGCAGGGGATGCGCTGGTTCGATGTGACGCTGCGTGGGCAGCCCTCGCATGCCGGCCCTACGCCCATGCGATACCGTCGCGACGCCCTGGCCGCTGCGGCGCGCCTGATCGATCGCCTGCAGAGCCATGCCATGACGGATGCCAGCGGCGCCACCAAGGTCACCTGCGGCACGCTGGAGATCGACAGCCCCTCTCGCAATGTCGTCCCCGGCGAAGTGCACCTCACCGTCGATCTGCGCCACGTGGTGGAGGGCGAGCTGGAGGCTCTTCAGGCCCTGTATGAGCGTGAGTTGGCTGCTGCCGCAGAAGCCTTCGGTGTCAAGGCTGACAGCGAGCGCATCTGGGTCTCTCCGGTCGTCGAGTTCGATGTCGGTTGCATCGATGCTCTGGAGCGCGCCGCACGGGCTCAGGGGGTGTCCTATCGGCGCATGATGAGCGGTGCCGGTCACGATGCTGTGTATGTTTCCCGGGTCGCTCCCACGGCGATGATCTTTATTCCCTGCCGCGACGGCGTCAGTCATAACGAGGCGGAGTACGCCAGCCCCGAGCACTGCGCACTGGGAGCCCAGGCACTCTGCGATGCTCTGCTGGAGCGAGCAAATCTGGAGGAATCGGCATGAGCAGAATGGAGAGTCAGCCCCCCAAGACATACGACGACTGACAGGCCATGGCCGCCGGGCTGCGGAGCCAGGATATCGACCGCATCATGCGTGTGACGCGGCGGCGACCAGACCATGCGCTTCGGCGGGGTGAAGCAATCGGGTAGCGGGCGCGACAGGTCGCACCACAGCCTGGAGGAGTACCCCAACCTCAAGAGCGTATGGATGGCGCTGGCGACCTGAGCACATTCATTCGAGGGTAGAAAGGAGAAGTTGTTCTCTTTGCCGGCTCCCCCTTGCCTCCGGAGCCGGCCTTTTTCGTTTCGAAATCATACGGCCTGTTGGCGGGATATCAGCGCCACGTGATCGAGGAACAGGCGGAACAGCTGCGATTGGCTGGAGACGTCGAGACGCTGGTAGATATGTTTGCGGTGCACCTTGGCCGTGCCATCGCTGATATCGAGCTCGCGCGCCGCTGACTTCGTGGAGTGGCCGGCCAGCAGCAGGCGCACGATCTCCTGCTCCCGGGCGGTGAGCACCCCGGCGCCGAAGCTGGCCAAGGCCACTTCCACCGGCTCCTGCTCCGCCAGACGTTGCTGGAACTGGCTTCCCTGCCATTTCCAATACTCGACCAGCAGCGCTTCAACCATGGGTGAGAGGTGGCGCAATGCCTGTAGGGCGCGGCGGGTTAGCGGTGGTGACTTGGCCTCGAAACCCAGCGATACGGCAATGACCACATCCTCTTCGACCCGGCAGAAGATGCCCACCTCGTCCACCAGGCCCAAGGCTCGATAGTAGTGCGCGTAGTATTCGCTGGCCTCGAAGCGGTCGGGGGCCAGCTCGCGCAGACGGTGGGCCCCCTGGTCCAGGCCGTCGCTAACGGCGGTGAAGAATGGATCGAGCAGATAAGCCTTGCTCAGGTAGCGCTCGATGCCCTGTTCGCGTCGGCTTGGTGGATAGTCGTCGTGTATCAGCAGCGGCCGGCGACGGCCGCGATAGGCGTTGATAAGAACGGTTTCGTGACCCACCAGCCCGCGCAGGCACTGGTCGAGCCTGGCGGGAAAATCGGATGCTGCCGACGTGCGCAGCAGGCGTGCCAGCTGTTGGTGCCAGGCAAGGCTTTCGGAACGAGCGAGGATGTCGAGCATAAAGGCGTCGGTTAGTGGCGCTGACGTCTCACGATATCATGGCGTGGCGTTGACGCCTGCACGCCAGTCGAGGTCGAGCTGGCAAATCCATGAGGTATTTGGGCTTGCAGCCGGATATTCGTGGTAAACAGTGACAAGTTCGATGGTTTTGGGGAGACTTTCGGCCGCCCCCTTTCACGCTGCAGCAGGAGAATGCCCCTTGAATGATCTGACGACGCTGCTGGACTCCCTTCCCGTCGGCTATGTCATGGTGCTTTCGGCGCTGGTGGCGTTCCTGCCGGCCTTTGGCTTGGCCAGACTTCTCGCCGCTCGCCGCCAGCGCGTGGAAGCACGACAGCACAGCGCCGCCCTGGTCGAGCTGCGTGAGCGGCTCGCCGAGCGCGAGCGACGCCTGGATGAGCTGCAGCGCATGCTTGGCGAGGTGCAGGTGAGCGAGGCGCGCCTGGCGACCACCTTGGAGCAGAAGCAGCAGCACTTCGCCGAGCAGGTCACGCTGCTGCGCGAGAGCCGTGACCAGCTCAAGCAGGAATTCGAGAACCTGGCCAACGAGATACTCGAACGCAAGGGCAAGGCGTTCTCGGAGCTGTCCCAGAAGCATATCAGCGGCCTGTTGCAGCCCATCCAGAGCGAGATGAAGGGCTTTCGTGAGAAAGTGGAATCCATCCACCGTTTCGATACCGAGCAGCGCGCCAGCCTGCGCACCGAACTCAAGCATCTGCAGGGCCTCAACCGCGAGATCACCGATCAGGCCGATCGCCTGACCCGGGCACTGCAGGGACAGAAGAAGGTGCAGGGCAACTGGGGCGAGCTGATGCTTGAAAACGTTCTTGAAGGCTCCGGGCTGCGTGCCGGCAAGGACTACCAGCGAGAGGTCAGTTTCGCGACCGAGGAGGGTCGGCGGCGGCCCGATGCCATCGTCTACCTGCCCCAGGGCAAGCACCTGGTGATCGATGCCAAGACCTCGCTCTCCGCCTATGTGCGCTACGTGAATGCCGAGGAGGAAGCGGCGAGGGGGCAGGCGCTGGCCGAACATGCCCGGGCTGTGGGCGATCGTATCGCCGAGCTGGCCGACAAGCACTACTACGACCTGCCGGGGCTCAACTCGCCGGAAGTGGTGGTGATGTTCATTCCTGTGGAATCCGCCTATGTGGAGGCGCTGAAGTTCGATGAATCGCTCTTCCAGCGGGCCATCGAGAACAATGTTCTGGTGGCGACACCCACCACGCTGCTCACCAGCCTGAATATCGTGCGCCAGCTATGGCGCTTCGAGGATCAGAGCCGTCACAGCGCCGAGCTGGCCAGTCGTGCCGAGAAGTTCTACAACAAGCTGCGTCTCTTTCTCGAGAGCATGGAGGACGTGGGCAGGAAGCTGGACGGTGCCCGTGACAGCTATGACAGGGCCATGGGTCAACTGGTCAATGGTCGTGCCAACCTGATCAAGCAGACCGCTGAATTCCAGGAGCTGGGGGTGGCGGTGAAGAAGGAGCTGCCCGTCGAGATGGTCGAGCGGGCCCGCCTCGAATTATCCCCCGGCCACCATGCTGACTCGGGGGAAGGGAGGAGTGATGTAGAGCCTATCTCTCCGGATCCATTGAGATAATTTTCTTTCAGGGAGGCCGTGCTGCTATGACGAGTGCTGCTTGAGCTGGGCCAGCAGACTTTCAGCTTCCTCGGTCAGGGTCGCATTGGCGCGCATGTCCCCATTGCGTGCCGCCTCCATGGCCTGCTGCAGCTTGTATTCGTAGGCCTTCTGCAGTTTCTTTTTCGGGTCGGGTTTCAGCCATCCGAACATGGTGTCTCTCTCCGTTGGTGCGTTGATGGGCACGAGACGTCGTTGCGGTCGCATTCAGGCAGTGGGAGTAGAATATTTCCTATACTGTATTTGTACAACAGTAAAATCAATATATAGATATTGCTGGTAGGGGCGCAGCATTACACCGCCTGGTAGTGGCGGTAGGGTATAACAGGGCCAGATAGGGCGAGCTAAGCGAGATTGACGTCCTCCCCTCCCTCAGGAAAGAAAGGGGATTCCTACGGCGCTCAGGCACGGCATTGAGCCGTCCCTGAGTCGCTTCGGTGGGTTCCTGCTGCTGGCGGCCTTACCGCACCACTCACTTCACAGGCTAACCGGGCGTGCCCCGCCCTTAATACATTGATGGCGCCGACATGATCGGCATTGGCCTCGAAGCCACATTCGATGCAGACAAACCTGGCCTGGCTGCGCCGGTTCTCGGCGGCTATATGCCCGCATTCGGGGCAGGTGCGGCTGGTGTTGTGCGGTGGCACGACAACCAGATGCGCCCCGCGCCAAGCCAGCTTGTAGTCGAGCTGACGCCGGAACTCGTACCAGCCCTGGTCGAGGATCGAACGGTTAAGGCCGGACTTCTGCCGGATGTGGCGGCCGGGCTGCTCGACACTGCCTCTGCCCGAGCGCGACATGTTGCCTACCTGCAGGTCTTCCAGCACCACGAGCGCGTGGTTTTGGCTGATCGTGGCGGATGCTTTGTGCAGATAATCGCGCCGGCCATTGGCGATGCGGGCCTGGATTTTCTGGACGCGGGCCTTGGCCTTCTTCCAGTTATTGCTGAACTTGGTCTTGCGGCTCATGGCCTGCTGCACTTTGCGCAGCGCCACCTGATGTTTCTTGAAGCTGTTGAGAGGCGCCAGGTAGCTGCCATCGGAGAGCGTGGCGAACCGCGCCACGCCCATGTCGATGCCCGCGGCACCGCCAGTCGGTACCGGCACCGCGACCTCGCGCTCGATCTGGATCGAAACGAACCAGCGGCCACCTGATTGGCTGACGGTGACGTTCTTGACCGTTCCCAGCACCTCGCGGCTCTTGCGGAAACGCAGCCAGCCCAGCTTGGGCAGATAAAGCCGCCGGTTGCCTTGGTCGAGTCGGATCTGCTTGGGATCGGGGTAGCGAAAGCTGTCGCGGAGCCCCTTCTTCTTGAAGCGAGGGAA
Source organism: Halomonas sp. (assembly GCA_007129225.1). GTDB lineage: Bacteria > Pseudomonadota > Gammaproteobacteria > Pseudomonadales > Halomonadaceae > Halomonas. The sequence goes on along the minus strand of SKVX01000558.1, from coordinate 202 downwards.
ATCGGCCCGCTTGGCGAAGAAGTTAGCGTAGGCGCGCTCCAGATCCTTCAGCGACTGTTGGAGGGGTTGACTGCTCCTCGTCCTGAAGGACGAGGATTCCCAATTCACCGAGAACCGGACACGGAGGCTAGCTCCATGCCACTGACATTCTCTCCAAGGGCTAACACCGCCAGCCCGGCGGCTTTAATGTTGATCGCGGCAT
>SKVX01000095.1 GCA_007129225.1 Halomonas sp. | reverse complement strand
TGCACCAGGCCGTCGGTCCCCGGCATGATGTTGATGAAGGCACCGAAGTCGGCGATACGCACCACCTTGCCGCGGTAGAGCTTGCCGATTTCCGCCTCGGCGGTGATCGCCAGTACGGTATCGATGGCCTTCTTGGCCGCCGCCTTGTCCTCGGCGTAGATGCGCACGGTACCATCGTCGTCGAGATCGATGGAGGCTCCTGTGTCTTCGCAGATCTTGCGAATGGTGGCACCGCCCTTGCCGATGACGTCGCGGATCTTGTCCGGATCGATCTTGATGGTCGCCATGGAGGGGGCATTCTCGGACACCTCGGCACGGCTCTGGGCGATCACGTCGTTCATTTGCTGGAGGATATGCAGGCGAGCCTGATTGGCCTGCTGCAGGGCCACCTCCATGATCTCCTCGTTGATGCCCTCGATCTTGATGTCCATCTGCAGGGCGGTCACACCCTCGGCGCTACCGGCCACCTTGAAGTCCATGTCGCCGAGGTGATCCTCGTCGCCCAGGATATCGGTCAGCACGGCGAAGCCGTCGGCATCCTTGACCAGGCCCATGGCGATACCCGCCACCGGTGCCTTCATCGGCACGCCGGCGTCCATCAGCGCCAGCGAGGAACCGCACACGGATGCCATTGAGCTCGAGCCGTTGGACTCGGTGATCTCCGATACCACCCGGATGGTATAGGGGAAGTCCTCGGACGTGGGCAGCATCGCCTCGATGCTGCGACGCGCCAGGCGACCGTGGCCGATTTCGCGACGCTTGGGCCCGCCCATGAAGCCGGCCTCACCGACGCAATAGGGAGGGAAGTTGTAGTGCAGCATGAAGCGATCCTTGCGCTCCCCTTCCAGCGACTCGATCAGCTGGGCATCGCGCAGGGTGCCCAGGGTGGCGATGACGATGGCCTGGGTCTCGCCGCGGGTGAAGATCGACGAGCCGTGGGTCTTAGGCAGGCTACCCACTTCGATATTCAACGGACGCACGGTCTTCTGGTCGCGGCCGTCGATGCGCGGCTCGCCCTTGACCACCCGGGAGCGCACCACACGCTTCTCCAGCGCGGCGAAGGCGCCCTTGACCTCGTCCGCGTCGAACTTGCCTTCCTCTTCGCCGGCCAGCTGCTCGACGGCCGCGGCCTTGAGTGCCGACAGGGCGTCCTGCCGGGCCATCTTGTCGGTGACACGATAGGCCTCGCCCACCTTGGCTTCGAAACCCTGGGCAATGGCCTCCTTGAGAGGCGTGTTCTCGGCGGGCGGCTGCCAGTCCCACTTCGGCTTTCCGGCCTCGGCGGACAGCTCCTCGATGGCCTTGATGGCGACCTGCATCTCCTGGTGGCCATACAGCACGGCGCCCAGCATCTCGTCCTCGAGCAGCTCCTTGGCCTCGGACTCCACCATCAGCACCGCTTTCTCGGTACCGGCGACGACCATGTTCAGCTCGGAGTTGGCGAGCTCCTCTACGGTGGGGTTGAGGAAGTAGCCCTTCTCCTCGTCGAAGCCCACCCGCGCGGCACCCAGGGGGCCGTTGAAGGGCACGCCGGCGATGCACAGCGCCGCGGAGGTGCCGAGCATGGCGGCGATGTCCGGGTCATGGTTGCGGTCGGTGGAGAGCACGGTACAGATCACCTGCACCTCGTTCATGAAGCCCTTGGGGAACAGCGGACGGATCGGGCGGTCGATCAGGCGAGAGGTGAGGGTCTCCTTCTCGGTGGGACGCCCCTCGCGCTTGAAGAAGCCGCCGGGGATCTTGCCGACCGCGTAGGTTTTTTCCTGATAGAACACCGCCAGGGGGAAGAAGTCCTGCCCTGGCTTGAGCTCTTTCTTGGCGACAACGGTGCACAGCACCACGGTGTCGTCCATGGTGACCAACACGGCACCGCTGGCCTGGCGGGCGATGCGCCCGGTTTCCAGGGTGACGGTGCTGCGACCGTACTGAAATGTTTTCTTGACCGGATTCACGGCGACTTCCTTCAACGTTACTTTTCTGTGTTTGGGTCGTTTTGACTCGGCGACTATTTTAGGGGTTGACGCGCGAGAGGGCCACCGGTTAGCGACATTTCCGCAGTGGAATCGTCACGGCTCCCGCCTCTCGGGGCTAATCCGGCGACAGATCCCCGGCCCCCTGATCCCGGCGCTACAAACAACAAAACGGGCAGCCCCGGAGGGGCTACCCGTTTCGAATGACCTGAAGAAAAGGAGGATTTCGCGTTACGAGCGACGAGAGGCTGGTTGCCGCCGGAGCGCATTGACCGCAGTGCAGGTCGCTACACTGAGGATTCCGACGGTCCGACGCTTCGGTACCGCCGGCGACCAGCCCTTTACCAAAACATCGAGCGCAGTAGCGAAATACCCTTTTCTTAGCGACGCAGGCCCAAACGCTGGATAAGTGCCTGATAACGCTCGAAATCCTTGCGCTTCAGGTAGTCAAGCAGCTTGCGGCGCTGGTTGACCATGCGGATCAGGCCACGACGTGAGTGGTGATCCTGCTTGTTGGTCTTGAAGTGATCCTGCAGGCCGTCGATGTTGGCGCTGAGCAGGGCTACCTGCACTTCGGGGGAACCGGTGTCGTTGTCACCACGACCGAATTCATTGACGATTTCGGCCTTCTTTTCGGCGGTAAGTGCCATCTGTCTCTCCAGTAAGCAATATGCCTGAGTCATGAATGTCGGAGACCACGCATATTTGCAGTCTCCACGCCTGCGCCCTAAGGCGCTGGTCTCACACCGAGTCCGCCGTGGCGGTACTCAGCAGACGACGCGGGGCGATTTCCCCTGCCGCCTTGACCACGCCGAGACCCACAAAGGTCCCGTCGTGATAGAGTCTTGTCGTCTCGCCGGGCGCCATTGCGCTCGGCGAGACGACGGCCGACTGCCCGTGCTGCAGCCGCTTCACGGCCTCGACATCGAGGTCGAGGGACGGCAGATGCGCGACCAGCACATCCACCGGCAAGAGCCTTGCCTCGAGGTCAGCCTGCTCGGGGCGGGCCTCCAGTCCATCGAAAGCCACCATCTCGCTGGCGTCGAAGGGCCCGGTCTTGAGCCGCCGCAGCGCGGTAATATGGGCGCCACATCCGAGCGCCTGGCCGATGTCTTCGGCCAGGGTTCGGATATAGGTGCCCTTGCTGCAGCGCACTTCCAGCGTGAAGGCATCGCCATCGTGGGCCAGAAGGCGCGCATCATACACCGTCACGCGTCGGGCTGCACGCTCCACCGTCTTGCCCTCGCGCGCCAGCTCGTAGAGCTTGCGTCCCTGATGCTTGAGCGCCGAGTACATGGGCGGCACTTGTTCGATCTCGCCGCGAAAACGCGCCAGCACCGCCTCAATGTCCGCCTCGCTCAGTGCCGGCACCGCCTGGCGTTCGACCACTTCTCCTTCGGCGTCGCCGGTGTCGGTCACCACACCCAGCTGGACGCGGGTGCGATAGACCTTGTCGGCCTCCAGCAGGAACGAGGAGAACTTGGTCGCCTCGCCGAAGCAGACCGGCAACAGCCCCGTCGCCATCGGGTCGAGGGTGCCGGTGTGGCCCGCCTTCTGTGCCTGGAACAGGCGTCGGGCACGCTGCAGGGCATGGTTGCTCGACGCACCCTGGGGTTTATCGAGCAGCAGCACCCCGTTGACCGGCAGACCACGGCGACGACGCGCCATCAGTCCCTCTCTTCCTCGTGGCCGCCGCCTGCCTGGCCGTCACCGACATCGCTGTCGTGACTGCCGGAGGTCTCGCCATCCTCCGCCTCGTTACGGGCACGATCGCGGGAGACCGCCTCGTCGATCAGCGACGACAGCCGTTGGCCACGCACCACGCTCTCATCGTAATGAAAGCGCAGCTCCGGGACGTGGCGCAGCTTGATCCGCCGGGCCACCTGGCTACGCAGGAAACCCGCGGCCTGCTTGAGCACCTTGAGATTCTCCCGGATGCGCTCGGGATCCTCTTCGCCCAGCAGGGTCACGTGCACGTCGGCATAGCCAAGGTCACGACTGACCTCGACGCCACTCACCGTGACCATCCCCAGGCGCGGGTCCTTGACCTCGCGCTGGATCAGCACCGCCAGCTCCTTCTGCAGCTGATCGCCCACACGGTCGGTACGCTTGAATTCGCGCATGCTCGACTCCTTGGCCGGTTAGAGCGTCCGCTCGACCTTGACCTGATCGAAGACTTCGATCTTGTCGCCAACCTGAACGTCATTGTAGTTCTTCACGCCGATGCCACACTCCATGCCATTACGCACTTCGTTGACATCGTCCTTGAAGCGACGCAGGGACTCGAGCTCACCCTCGTAGATGACCACGTTGTCGCGCAGCACGCGGATCTTCTTGTTGCGATGCACGCTGCCCTCGACCACCATGCAGCCCGCCACGGCGCCGATCTTCGGTGCGCGGAAGACGTCACGAACCTCGGCTACGCCGACGATCTCTTCCTTCCACTCCGGTGCCAGCATGCCGCTCATGGCCTGCTTGACCTCGTCGATCAGCTGATAGATCACGCTGTAGTAGCGCAGATCCAAGCCTTCACGTTCGATGATCTCGCGGGCGGCCGCATCGGCACGGACGTTGAAGCCCACCACGATGGCCTCGGAGGCCAGCGCCAGGTTGGCATCGGTACCGGTGATGCCGCCCACGCCGGAGGAGACCACGGCCACTTCGACTTCGCCGGTGGAGAGTTCTTCCAAGGCGCCCTTGATGGCTTCCAGCGATCCCTGCACATCGGCCTTCAGCACGATGTTGACCTTGGCCACCTCGTCCTGGCCCATCTGGCTGAACATGTTCTCCAGCTTGGCCTTCTGCTGACGCGCCAGGCGCACTTCGCGGTACTTGCCCTGACGGAAGTTGGCGACCTCGCGGGCCTTCTTCTCGTCGGCCACGACCATGAAGTCATCACCGGCATCCGGCGTGCCATCGAGGCCCTGGATTTCCACCGGCATCGCCGGCCCCACGGCGTCGACCTGCTGGCCGAGTTCATTGGTCAGCGCACGCACGCGGCCGTAGTGCAGGCCGGCCAGGACGATGTCGCCCTTGCGCAGGGTACCGTTCTGTACCAGCACGGTGGCCACCGGGCCGCGGCCCCTGTCGAGACGCGACTCGACTACCACACCCTTGCCGGGCGCTTCGGGCACCGCCTTGAGCTCGAGGACTTCGGAAACCAGCTGGATCGCCTCCAGCAGCTCCTCGATGCCGTCGCCGGTCTTGGCCGAGACGTGAACGAACTGGGTATCGCCACCCCAGTCCTCGGAAATGACCCCATGCTGGGAAAGCTCGTTGCGGATACGGTCGAAGTCCGCGCCTTCCTTGTCGATCTTGTTGACCGCCACCACCATCGGCACTTCGGCTGCCTTGGAGTGCTCGATCGCCTCGATGGTCTGGGGCATGACGCCATCGTCGGCCGCCACCACCAGGATGACCACGTCGGTGGCCTTGGCACCGCGTGCACGCATGGCGGTGAACGCCGCGTGGCCCGGGGTGTCGAGGAAGGTCACGCCGCCGTGCTGGTCTTCCACGTGATAGGCGCCGATATGCTGGGTGATGCCACCAGCCTCACCGGTCGCCACCTTGGCCTTGCGGATATAGTCGAGCAGCGAGGTCTTTCCGTGGTCGACGTGCCCCATGACCGTGACCACCGGCGAACGGGTGATTTCTTCGCCTTCATAGGAGATGCCGGAAAGCACTTCGGTTTCCAGTGCATCGTCCTTGACCAGCTTGGGCTTGTGGCCCATCTCCTCGACCACGATGGCCGCGGTGTCCTGATCGATAGTCTGGTTGATGGTCACCGCCGCACCCATGGTGAACATCGCCTTGATGACCTCGTTGGCCTTGATCGACATCTTGTCGGCGAGCTCGGCGACGCTGATCGACTCCGGGATGGAGACTTCGCGCACGATCGGCTGCGTCGGCTTCTGGAAACCGTGCTGGCCACCGCCCTGGGAACCACCGCGACGACTGCCACGGCGCTCAGAGCGCTTGGCCTTCTTGGCGGCGCCACCGCGACGGCGCTCCTCGCGATCGCCACGATCCTCATCGTCACGACCCCGCCCCTTCTTGGCAGCCGTCTTCTTCGGCGGCGCCGTGCGGCGATCGCTGCGACCCTCCTTGGGCGGAGCCGGGGGCTCTGCCGAAGGTTCCGACGGCTCCAGCTCGGGGACCGGGATCTGCGGCACCTCGGCGGCCTTGGCAGGCTGCTCGGTGGGTGCGGGCGCTGCGGCCTCGGCCTTGGCGGCCTCTTCACGGGCCTGACGCTCGGCGGCACGCTCCTTGGCGTCCTCGGCATCCTGCGCTTCGCGCTTGGCCCGTGAATCCGCCATGTCGCCTACCAGCTGGCGCGGACCGGCATCCTCCGCCGGCTCCGGGGGCGGTGCCTCATCCTCGGCACGCTTGACGTAGGTCCGCTTCTTGCGCACCTGAACCTCGATGGTCTTGCCCCGCTCACCGGTCTTGATGCGGCTCCTGGTCTTGCGGGTCAAGGTAATGCGATTCTTGGCCCCCGCAGCACCGTCGCCACCATGGCTCTTGGTGAGATAGTCGAGCAGCTGACGCTTGTCCTCCTCGGACACCGCATCAGACTCGGCCTTGTGCTCGAGCCCGGCTTCTTTCATCTGTTCCAGCAGGCGGGGGACGTCGCGCCCTACCTTCGCTGCAAAATCTTTAACGGTCATTTCTGACATGTTGACCCTCCTCAGCCCGTGACCCGTTTACTGTTCGTTCTCGAACCAGGGCGCACGGGCAGTCATGATCAGTGATGCAGCGCGCTCCTCGTCCATGCCCTCGATGTCCATCAGATCGTCGACGGACTGCTCGGCGAGGTCCTCCATGGTGACAATGCCGCGGCTCGCCAGAATGAAGGCCAGATGACGCTCCATGCCCTCCATTTCCAGCAGGTCGTCGGCCGGCTGAGCACCGTCCAGCGCCTCTTCGGAGGCGATGGCCAGGTTCAGCAGTTCATCCTTGGCACGCGCGCGCAGATCTTCCACCAGTTCCTCATCGAGCTCCTCGATCTCGAGAATTTCCTCGAGGGGCACGTAGGCGATCTCTTCCAGCGTGGTGAACGCCTCCTCCACCAGCAGCCGGGCGAGGTCATCCTCGATATCCAGATGCTGAATGAAATGCTCGACCAGGCTATCGATCTCCTGCTCTCGCTTGTCTTCGGCCTCGTTCTCGGTCATGACGTTGATCCGCCATCCGGTGAGCTCCGAGGCCAGGCGCACGTTCTGGCCGCTACGGCCGATGGCCTGGGCCAGGTTGTCCTCGGCGACGGCCACGTCCATGGCATGCGCGTCCTCGTCGACGAGGATCGAGCCGACATCCGCCGGCGCCATGGCATTGATGACCAGCTGGGCCGGATTGTCATCCCACAGGATGATGTCGACCCGCTCGTTCTGCAGCTCGCTGGATACCGCCTGCACCCGCGAGCCGCGCATGCCGACGCAGGCGCCCACCGGGTCGATGCGCCGGTCGTTGGTCTTGACCGCGATCTTGGCCCGGGAGCCGGGATCGCGCGCGGCACCCTTGATCTCGATGAGCTGCTCGGCGATCTCCGGCACCTCGATCTTGAACAGTTCGATGATCAGCTCCGGGCAGGTGCGCGACAGAATCAACTGGGCACCACGTGCATCGGCATCGACCTTGGTCAGCAGTGCCCGCACCCGATCGTTCATGCGGTAGCGCTCGCCGGGAATCATCTCGCTGCGGGGCAGGAAGGCTTCCGCGTTGTCGCCCAGGTCGATGATCAGGCCGTCGCGGGTGGTCTTCTTGACGATGCCGGCGACCAGCTCACCTTCGCGCTCGGCGTACTGGCGCACCACTTCGGCCCGCTCGGCCTCGCGCACCTTCTGCACGATGACCTGCTTGGCGGTCTGGGCGGCGATACGGCCGAAGGCGGCATTCTCGATCTGCTCCTCGACCACATCGCCCCGCTTGAGCGGCGGATCGCGGCGCTCGGCGAAGGATTCCTTGATCTCGGCGTCGGGGTTCTCGAACTCGTCGTCCTCCACCACTTCCCAGCGACGGAATGTCTCGTATTCGCCGGTGTAGCGGTCGATGTGAACGCGCACGCTGACTTCCCGACCCTCGAAGCGCTTGCGTGATGCGCTGGCCAGAGCCGCCTCGACGGCCTCGAAGATCACGTCGCGGGGCACGCCTTTTTCATTGGAGATCGCATCGACGACCGTCAGAATTTCTTTACTCATGCCTTTGCCTCGCCAGAAAACCTGTCCATATGCACCGACCTCAGTCTTCGAACCGGGGCACCACTCGTGCCTGGTCGATGCTTTCGATGGGAAAGCAATACTCTTCGCCGTCCTGCTGCAACAGCACCTCGTCCTCCTCGATGCCGGCCAGCAGGCCCTGGAACTTGCGTCGCCCATCGAAGGGTACCCGCAGCTTCAGTGCCACCTGATGTCCCGCAAAACGGGCGAAGTGGTCGAGGGTGAAGAGCGGACGATCCATGCCCGGCGACGACACCTCCAGGCGATATTCACCCGGTATGGGGTCTTCCACGTCGAGCACGGCGCTGACCTGGCGACTGATATCAGCGCAATGGTCCACGCTCACACCCTCGGCATGATCAATGTAGATCACAACACGGGAATGCTTGCCCTGGGGGCGATAGTCGATGCCCCAGAGCTCGAAACCCATGGCGGTGACCACCGGCTCGATCAGCGCATAAAGCGCAGCGTCCTTGAGTGCCACAGAGAAAGCTCCTACAGCCGTTGCATCAGGCACCTGGCCGGGAGTAAACAGGAAAGCTAGGTGGCTGATTGGCGTTGCCCGGATAAGCGCTGCCGGCCCTAACCGACAGTAAGCTGCTAACAAAAAGCCCCTTCGCAGGAAGGGGCCTTTCACAAGAAACCTGTAGTACCACTTCGGCGCTCATGACTGCCTCGCAAGACAGCTGACCGGAAAATGGTAGCGGGGACCGGATTTGAACCGATGACCTTCGGGTTATGAGCCCGACGAGCTACCAGACTGCTCCACCCCGCAACATTCCAGGTCGGCGATTGTA
>SKVX01000188.1 GCA_007129225.1 Halomonas sp. | reverse complement strand
CCTTGCCTTCATGCAACAGCAGCATCCCCGCCTCGGAGTAAAGGTCCTGGGCGAGAATCATCCCGGGCTGGACCTTGCTGCTGTCCAGGGATATCACTGACTCCCCGATCACTCCCAGGTCTGGGGCCTGTTCGAAGCAGAGCTTGAGGAAGGCAGCGCATAGCTCCGGGTCATAGACACGTCCCGAGAACTTGCGCAGTAGATCCAGGGCTTGCTGGCGTGGCAGTCTGCTCGGCAGGATCATGCCGCGTTGCAGTTCAATGAAGTCCACGGCCAGGCCCAGCAACCGAGCCCCGAAGGGGATGGCTTCCCGCTCCAACTGGTCGGGATAGCCCCCGCCGTTCCACCGCTCGCGATGGTGACGCACGATCCGGGCAGTGCCATCAAGGTGATCCAGCGCCATCAGCAGGCTTTCACCGACTTCCGGATAGAGCTGATAGGTTTTCTGGTCCTCGGCAAAGAGGCGCTGCGAGGGAGTGGTGAGCATGTGGTCATTCCAGCTCAGTCTTCCCAGGTTGTAGAGCGCTGCAGCCATCAGCAGGTCGCGCTTCAGATCCTCATCCAGGTCATGAACGTCGCAATACGCCCTGACCAGGGCGCCGATCTGGGCATTGGTCTGCAAGCGACTGGGCAGCCTCAGGTTGATAAGAGATGAGAACACGCGCGTGGCAGTGACATGACTGCGCTCCAGCTCTGCGTAAGCGGCGTCCAGCATGGCGGAAATCTGCTCGAGTTCCTGGCTGCGTGCCTCGACGCGCTGTTCCAGGCTGGCGTTGAGCTCGCTCAGCTCCCGGTTCTGCTCCCGGGTCAGTGTCTCGAGCCGTTTCCGTTCGCACTCGGTTTGCTGATGGGCGAGGGCCTGGCGCAGCGTCAGGCAGAGCTCTTCCGCTTTCCAGGGGATGCCGATGAAGCTGTAGATGTGCCCCTCGTTGATGGCGCGCACGATGGCATTCATATCGCTGTGACTGTCGAGCAGTATGCGCAGGCAATGGGGCCAGCCCTGTTGAATGCGGTTCAAGAGGTCGATGCCACCCATGTCGGGCATGCGTGCGTTGGCCATGACCAGGTCGACCACTTGCTCATTCATCAATGCCAGGGCGGCTTCACCGCCCTCGGCGGTCAGCAGGCGGCAGCCTTCCGCTTGCAGCGTGTCAGCGAGGAGCGCGAGATTGTCGGCATCACTGTCGACCAGGAGCAGCGTGGCGCGAAGGGGCTGCGTTTCCGGCTCTGCTACCAGTGTCGACGCGGTCATTCCTGCCTGCGCAATATCGTCACTGTGACTATCGGTTTGCGGCATCAGCCCCTCCCGGCTGCAGGTTGCGCGCCAAGCTAGAGATTCGCCAACACTGCGTCGACGCTGCTGTTGTCTACCACACCGCGTTCGGTATCGATACCGAGGTACTTCACCACCCCATCGTCGGCGATAAGGGCATAGCGCAGGCTGCGTATTCCCATGCCGGCAGCGCTGCGGTCGTTCTCCAGGCCTGTCGCTCGGGTGAAGTCGGCATTGCCATCGGCGAGCATCACGATCGCCTGGGCATTCTGGTCCTTCTGCCAGGCGGCCATGACGAAGGCGTCGTTGACCGAGAGGCAGGCCAGGGTATCGACGCCACGCGCCAGCACCTCGTCGGCTTTCACCACGAAGCCCGGCATGTGCGTGTTGGAGCAGCCCGGCGTGAAGGCTCCGGGTACGGCGAAGAGGACGACACGCTTGCCGGCGAACAGCTCGCCGGTAGCGATATCCTCGGGGCCTTCGGGGCCGTTGGTCTTGAGGATGACGTCCGGGAGGGTGTCGCCTATGGAAAGTGGCATGTAATGACTCCTCTACTCTTAACTTCCCTGATAGGCGTCGAACACTTGCTGTCCGGTCATGTTGTGGGTCTCGTTGGCGAAGGTGTAGTAGTCGGGCTTCTGGTCGATGAAGATCTGGGTATCGAAAGTCCAGGCCTCGCCGCCGTCGATCAGGCCCACCGGGATCGCATAGTGGTCGCCGGTCTTCAGGCGGTAGAAGAGATGGGTCCCGCAGCGCTGGCAGAACCCCCGTTCGGCCCACTCTGAAGAGGAGTAGACCGTGATGTTCTCCTCGCCTTCCATCTCGACTTCGCTGACCGACTCCAGAGCCAGCATGGGGCCGCCGCTCCAGGTCCGACACATGCTGCAGTGGCAGGCGCCAAGGTTCTGCTTGCGGGCGACGACGCCGAGCTGTACGGCACCGCAAAGGCAGCTTCCACGTGCGGTCATCCCTTCCATCGTTGGTTCCTCCTGATTTCGGTAGGCGTTTCACGGTGAGCTGTCGTACGGCTTCTCTCGACATGGACAACAGCGCTGACATCGATATTGTAGCGTGTAGCCCATGCTTCAGCTTGCTCAGGCATCAACCCTGTTCCTGCGCTGAGAAGGCGGGCCGATGGAAGGCGGCCGCCGCTTCCACTTCGGCCAGGCCGGTGAGCCCGGGCTCGGGCGCCTCGCCGCCGGCCAGCACCTCCAGCACCGTTCTTACACCGCGGGCCAGGGAGAGCAGGTGATAACCGCCTTCCAATACGAACACCAGCCTGCCGTCACAGTGCTGTAGGGCCAGCTCCTGCAGCATGCGCGTCATTGACGCGAAACCCTCGTAGGAAACATTGAGCGCCAGATCGAAGGGGTGAGGGTCGAACCCGACCGATACCAGAATCAGGTCCGGCTTAAAGGAGTTCGTGGCGGGGGTCAGGATGTCCTCAAAGGCCTTGAGATAGGCTCGGTCACCGGCCCCGGCCGGCATGGGCACATTGATGGTGGTGCCCTCACCGAGGCCTACGCCGACATCCTCGAGGTTGCCGGTACCGGGGTAGAAGGGTGAGGCCCGATGGATGTCGAAGAGCATTACATCGGGATCTGCCCAGAAGATGTCCTGGGTGCCATTGGCATGATGGGCATCCCAGTCGACGATCAACACGCGCTCGCAGCCGAGCTCGGCCCTGGCATGGGCCGCCGCGACTGCCACGTTATTGAACAGGCAGAAACCCCGGGCGCGGACGGGTTCGGCGTGGTGGCCGGGCGGCCGGACCAGGGCGAAGGCGCTCTGGGTTCGGCCCTGCATGACGGCCTCTACCGCGGCGATGGTAGTGCCGGCGGCGACCTCCGCCGCCTCGACGCTCCCTGGAGAAACGGCGGTGGTGTCTACATCGAGCCAGGCATTGTGGCCGCGCAGCTCGAAGACATGGTCCAGATAGGAGCTGGTGTGAACCCGCCCCAGCTGTTCGCGTGTGGCGGGTCCGCCGCTTTCGAATGACAGGCCGGGGACCGGTTCGAGTTCGAGGAGCTGTCGAATGGCGGTCAACCGTCCGGCATGTTCCGGATAGACCCAGGGAACCTTAAGTGCCGACAGTAGTTCGCGTATACGCCGATCCATGCGCCCCGGCAGGAATGGGGCGTCGGAATCGGGATGATGTGCCAGGACTCGCTCATCGTAGAAGGCGGTTACCTTGTTTGCATTTGCCACAGGTAATACTCCTTGGAATAGCGCTGGGGAAGGTGGCGGTAAAGCGCTTCATCCTATGGGGAAAGGATAGACGAGGGAGTGGGGACATGTCGTTTTCTGGCGGGGCGTCATGGCGGCGAGAGGGCCTCGGCCGGCGTTGCGGTTTCCTGGATCATGGCGTGGAGCGCCGCGGCGGCCGCCGAGAGGGCGTCACGCCGGCGCATCACGATCCCTAGTTCACGACGGATGGTCGGCGTCACCAGGGGGCGGTGGTCGATACCCTCCGAGGCGATCTGGCGAAAGCTGAGCGAAGGCAGCACGCTGATTCCCAGGCCGGCGGCCACCATGCGTCCTACCGTGGCGATCTGGCTGGCATCGCAGATGATATCCAGTGGCTGGCCCACTTCCGCCATGATGCGATCGATATCCTGGCGTGAGCTGGAAAGACGATTGATGCCGATGAATGGCTGTCTCGCCAGCTGCGCCCACTCGACGTTTGTCTGTGCAAGCAGCGGGTGTCCCAGGGGGCAGACCGCCACGTAACGGTCCACGAGCACCGGCTCGAAGACGAGATCCTCGGCATCCTGGGGCGACACAGACAGCCCCATGTCGGCGCGCCCCTCGCGCACCATCTGGTTTACCTGCTCGGCCAGCACGTCGTGCAGGCTCAGGTTGATCCGCGGGTAGCGGGCGTGAAAGTTGGCGATGATTCCCGGCAGCAGGCCAGCGGCCAGCGTAGGCAATGCCGCCACGGTGACCTTGCCGCGCTGCTTGGAGAAGCGTTCGCCGAGGTCGGCGAACGCTTCGTTCCAGTCGTTGAGCAGGCGCACGGCTACCGGCAGGAAGGCGTCACCTTCCGGAGTAAGCGTCAACTGGCGAGTGCTGCGTGAGAACAATGGGCCTCCCACCGTCTCTTCCAGCTTGCGAATGGCGATGGAGATGGCCGGCTGGGACAAGTGAATGCGCTCGCTGGCCTCGGCCAGGCTGCGGGAGTGGGCGACTGCAACGAAGGCCCTGAGCTGTTGAATGCTGGGGTTCATTTATAAAGTAAAACACAATTTAAAAACTATTCAATATACAAAATAGTCGACGCCCACCATTCTGCTACTGGGACTTCCATCCTCTCTATCCGGTTTGCCAAGCAACCATTCCGGTATCGAGTTCATCACAGCCAGTCATCACAACAATGAGCCCAACGCCGGGCCAAGGAGCCACCATGAAAACGCCAATCAAGACGACGCTCACCGCCATGGCCGCCAGCGTCGGCCTGCTTGCCGCCGCGTCTGCCGTCCAGGCCAACGAACGCCTGCTCATCGGCTCGACTTCGAGTTCCTCCAGCCACTATGGCTACTTCGTCGCCGTCAATCAGATCATCAACAGCCAGGTCGACGGTGTCAGTGCGTCGGTTGCCGAGACAGGCGCCACCGTGGACAACCTGCGCCGCCTCGGTCGCAACCAGATCGACATGGGGCTGGTGACCACCAACACCGGCTACCACGCCTATGCCGGTCTCGAGGATTTCGACGGCCGCCCCGTGGATAGTCGGCTGCTGTGGGTCTATACCGTGGCGCCCCAGAACGTGGTAATGCGCCAGGATGCCGAGGTTGCCACCCTTGAAGAGCTCGAGGGGGTTCGCTTCAACCCGGGGATTACCGGTTCGGCCACAGAGAAGACCACCGAAGCCGTCATGCGCACTCTTGGCATTTCGCCCGACTACGTGCGTGGCTCCACCACCGATATCGTCGATGCCATGAAGGACGGGCGCGTCATGGGCTCGGCCAAGTCCGGCGTCGGCAATCGCCTCGACGGCTCGAGCATGGATATCGCCACCTTCACGCCGATCAGCGTGCTGTCGCTTTCCGACGAGCAGGCCGAGACCCTGCGCGCCGAGATGCCGGACGTGGCCATCGTCGAAGTGCCGGAAGGCGCCGGCGAGGGCATTGCCGCCTATACCACCTGGGCCTTCGGCGTGGCCGTGCATGCCCACCCGGACCTCGACGAGGAGACCGCCTACCAGATCGTCAAGGCGGTGATGGAGAACCCTGAGCCCCAGGCCAACGCCTTCTCCGCGGTACGCGACGCCGACCTCGCTGGGATGACCCTCGAAGTGGGCACCGTGCCGCTGCATGCCGGTGCTGCCCGTTACTTCGAGGAGCAGGGCCACGAGATTCCCGATGCCCTGAAGCCTGCCCAGTAACGGCGATCGATAGGTGCCTGCCATGCGCGCGAACCTGACCAAAGTGCTGGCCCTGATGCTGGGCGGGCTGATTCTCTATACCTCGGCCACCGGCCCCTTCGAGAGCCTGGTCCAGCGCAGCGTCTTTCTCGCGCTGGTGATCCTGCTGGGGCTGGTCATCTACCCGCTGGGGGCCGGCAAGCGCTGGCGCCCGCTGGGGTTGGCCGTCGACCTGGCCCTGGCAGTGGGCGTGGTGCTGGCCTGCGGCTACGTGGCCATGAACCATGACCGTATTCTGGTGGAGCTGCCCTGGGCATCGGCCCGGGACATGCTGTTCACCGGCGTATTGCTGGTGGCCATTCTCGAGCTGTCGCGCCGCGCCATCGGGGTGATCTTCCCGCTGCTGGTGATGGCGGGGCTGGCCTATGCCTGGCTGGGGGCCGCTATCCCCGGGCCGCTGGGGCACCGTGGCTTCGATGTCTACTACATCACCGAGACCATCTACCTGGGGGACCTGGGCGTCTGGGGCATGCTGGTGGGCGTGGCGGCCACGACCATTGCCGCCTTCGTGCTGTTCGGCTGCCTGCTGCTGCACACCGGTGGCGGCCAGACCTTCATGGACATGGCGCTGCGCATCAGCGGCCGCTCGCCGGGCGGGGCCGCCAAGGTGGCCACCGTGGCCTCGGGGCTGTTCGGCATGGTCAGCGGCAGTGCGGTGGCCAACGTGGCCACCACCGGCAACTTCACCATCCCGATGATGAAGCGGCTCAACTACCCGCGGCCTTTCGCCTCCGGCGTGGAGGCAGTGGCCTCCACCGGCGGCCAGATCGCTCCGCCGATCCTGGGGGCGGCGGCCTTCATCATGGCCGAGATCCTCGGCGAGAGTTACCTGCGCATCGCGCTTGCAGCACTGCTGCCGGCAGCCCTCTTCTACCTCGGCGTATTCCTGACCATCCACCTGGTAGCCAAGCGCCGCAACCTTCAGGTAGTGCCCGACGACGAGCTGCCCACCTGGCCGGAGGTGCTTCGTCCCGAACGAATCATTCCGATCCTGGCGGCGCTGGGCGGGCTCTTCTACGGTGTGCTCAGCGGACGCTCGATCCAGTTATCGGCCTTCTATGGCATCCTGATGACGTTCTTGACCTTTGTGCCCTTCGCCTTGCTGGCGAGGAGGCCGCTGCGTGAGATCGTCGGCAAGCTGCTCTCGGGGCTGATGGATGCCGGCAAGGGCATGGTGATCATCGGCGTGCTCCTGGCCGGTGCCCAGATCCTGGTGGCGATGATCGGCATGACCGGGATCGGCGTGACCCTGGCCAGCCTGATCGTCAATGTCGGTGGCGAATCGCTGTTCCTGGTGGCCTTTATCGTCGGTGGCGTGTGCCTGATCCTGGGCATGGGCATTCCCACCACGGCGGCCTACGTGCTGGTGGCCTCGGTGCTGGCACCGGCACTGACCACCATCGGCGTCGAGCCGTTGATCGCCCATCTCTTCGTGTTCTACTTCGCCACGCTGTCGGTGATCACGCCGCCTGTGTGCGTGGCCGTGTTCGTCGCGGCGGGCATCGCCGGCACCAACTGGCTGCCGGCGGCGGGGGAGGCCGTCCGTCTGGCGGCGGCGATCTACGTCATTCCCTTCCTGCTGCTGATCTACCCGGCACTGGCCGGCTTCGGCAGTTGGGTCGATATCCTGCTGGCCAGCTCCCAGGGCGTGGTGTTCGTGCTCGCCTTTGCGTCACTGATGTCGCGGGTGGCGATCACCGGCAGTCGTATCCTGGACGTGGCGGGACTGCTGCTGGTGGTCGGGCTGGCGCTGACGCCCGGCTGGTTGACCACGATAGGCGCCCTGCTGGTGCTGGCGGGGCTCTATGCCCGTAACCGACAGCGGAGTTCATCGACGGCCCACGCTTCGGGCTCCGGCACCTCGAAGCCCCATGGCGTCCATGCCAAGGAGACGCACCCATGACCTTCCTGTTGGGTAGCGGAGCCGGTTTCTCCGGTGACCGTACCGATGCGGCGATTCCCGTCGTGGCCGAGCTGATTCGCCGTGGCCAGCCATCGGCCCTGGTCTTCGAGACCCTGGGAGAGCGCACCCTGGCCGCCGCGCATCGGGCCATGCGCGAGGCTCCCAACGCGGGATACGAGCCTCTGCTGGCCGAACTCTTGGCACCGGTGCTGGGCGATTGCCTGAGCCATGGCATCACCATCCTCGGCAACTTCGGCGCCGCCAATCCGGATGGCGCCTGCCATGTGGTCGCCGACCTGGCCGGGCGCGCTGGTTTTCCCCAGGCGCGGATCGGCCGGGTCCATGGCGATGATATCCGGGCGCATCTTTCCAGCCTCGACCTGCAGCGCTGGGAGGCGGAAAACCGCGAACTGCCCGGTGAGGAGGCGCTGATCTCCGCCAACGTCTACCTGGGTGCGTTGCCGCTGGCCGAGGCGCTGGCGCTGGGAGCCGAGGTGGTGGTGACCGGGCGGGTGGCCGACCCGGCGCTGTTTCTGGCTCCCTTGGTGCGCCACTTCGGCTGGGCCTGGGACGACTGGGATCGCCTGGCCGCCGGCATGATGGCCGGCCACCTCGCCGAATGTGGGGCCCAGGTCAGCGGTGGCTATTTTGCCGATCCGGGATGCAAGGATGTGCCCAACCTGGCGACGGTGGGCTACCCGATCATCGAGGTGGAGGAGGATGGCAGCCTGGTGGTGACCAAGCCCCCGGGCACCGGCGGCTGCGTGACCGAGCGTACCGTCAAGGAGCAGCTGCTCTACGAAGTCCACGATCCGGCCAACTACCTGACGCCCGACGTGGTGGTGGATCTCACTTCCGCCGAGGTCAGGCAGGTCGGCCCCGATCGGGTGGCGGTGTCCGGCATTCGCGGCAAGGCGGCGCCGCAGCGGCTCAAGACCACGGTCTGCTACGAGGGCGGCTGGCAGGGCGAGGCGGAGATCTCCTATGCCGGACCCAACGCCTTGGCCCGGGCGCAGCTCGCTGCCCAGGTGCTGCGCGAGCGACTGACGTTTCGCGCGCCGCCGGAGCTGCGTACGCGACTGGATATTGTCGGTCTTGCCAGCGTCTTCGACAGCGATGCCGGCGACCTGCAGCGTACGATGCCAGGCAGTGTCAGCGGCGACTATCGCCTGCGGTTGGCCGCGGAACATGCCGAGCGCCGCTGGGTGGAGCGTGCCACCCAGGAGCTGCTGGCGCTCTACTGCGCCGGTCCGGCAGGGGGCGGTGGCGTGCGGCGTCATTTTCAGCGGCGGGTATGCACGGCCTCCTACCTGGTCAAGCGCAGTGACGTGGAGGCCTTTGCCACGCTGTTCGAAAAAAGGAGTCACTACCATGTCGCCAGTTGAACCGACCCTGGTGTCACCCTCCGAGCGG
>SKVX01000127.1 GCA_007129225.1 Halomonas sp. | reverse complement strand
TCGCAGAAGGGGTTCATGGCCATCTTGACGTTGGTGAGGTCGACGTCGGAATGATCCGCCTTGACGCGAATCTTCACGTTGTAGTCGATGACGCGTTTGACCGCGACGAGTACTTTCATGGTGTCCTCGCTTGGTTCTCTCTGTGAACCATCTGGTTAGGGACTCGCTGTCCGGCCCAATACCGAACCCGTCAGCGCTTCCTATGTCAGCAAGGCCCAGCCGTTCAACCACGAATCGGCTGACATGCCTCTATGCTCATGCGTTGCCCATGCGTTTCATGCAAGCGTTTGATAGGCATCGCACCGAAAAACCCTCTCAATGTGCCACAGGCGGACCCATAGCAACAATCCCTTCCACGGGCTGACCTTGGCCAGCGCAATTGCACATTGCCCATCGTAGGGGTGTCCTGAGTCGTCTATTATGCCTATCATGGAGAATATCGAGAAGCAAACGACCGTTTTAATAACTATCGACGTTGGTGGTAGACCGTGGCCGACGGCGAAAGAGTGAGGAGCGACCGGATGTCAGAGCAAGTAGAGCGGGATTCAATGGAGTTCGATGTGGTCATCGTCGGCGCCGGGCCTTCGGGCTTGGCGGCGGCCTGCCGCCTTATGCAGCAGGCCAATGACGCCGAACGGGAGCTGACGGTATGCGTCGTGGAGAAGGGCTCCGAAGTCGGCGCCCACATCCTCTCGGGTGCCGTCTTCGAACCACGCGCCCTGGCCGAACTCTTTCCCGACTGGGAAGAGCGTGGCGCCCCGCTCACCACACCGGCCATTCGTGACGAGCTCTACCTGCTCAAGGACGCCGAGAAGGCCCAGAAGCTGCCCAACGCCCTGGTACCCAAAAGCATGCACAATACCGGCGGCGACATGGCCCGCTACGTGATCAGCGCCGGCAATCTCTGCCGCTGGCTGGCCGAGCAGGCGGAAGGGCTCGGCGTGGAGGTCTTCCCCGGCTTTGCCGCCCAGGAAACCATTCAGGACGAAAATGGCACGGTCCAGGGCATCCTGATCGGCGACATGGGCGTCGCGGCCGACGGCACGCCCAAGGACAGCCATATGCCGGGCATGGAGCTGCGGGCCAAGTACACCCTGTTTGCCGAAGGCTCCCGTGGCCACCTGGGCAAGCGACTGATCGAGCAGTTCAAGCTGGACGAAGGTCGGGACCCGCAGCACTACGGCATTGGCCTCAAGGAACTGTGGGATATCCCCGCCGAGAAGCATGAGCCGGGCCTGGTGCTGCACGGCTCCGGCTGGCCGTTGCCCAAGGACACCCACGGCGGCTGGTTCCTCTACCACGCCGAGAACCAGCAGGTGGTAATCGGCCTGATCATGGACCTGTCCTACAAGAACCCCTGGCTGTCGCCCTTCGACGAATTCCAGCGCATGAAACACCACCCGGTGCTCAAGCAGCATCTGGAAGGCGGCAAGCGCGTGGCCTATGGCGCCCGCGCCATCACCAAGGGTGGCCTGAACTGCCTGCCGAAGATGACCTTCCCCGGCGGCCTCTTGATCGGTTGCGATGCCGGCACCCTGAACTTCGCCAAGATCAAGGGCCTGCACACCGCCATGAAGTCGGGGATGGTGGCGGCCGAGGCAGTCTTCGAGGCGATTGCAGGGGGGGATGAAGGTGGCCAGGAACTCACCGCGTTCACCGAGCGGTGGGAGGCGAGCTGGGCCTATGCCGAGCTCAAGGAGAGTGCCAGCTTCGGCCCGGCGATCCACAAGTACGGCACCGTGGGCGGTGGCGCCTACAATTTCGTCAACCAGCTGCTCGGCGGAAAGCTACCCAATGTCCACGATACCACCCCGGACCATGCGGCACTCAAGCCTGCCAGCGAGTTCGAGAAGATCGACTACCCCAAGCCGGATGGCAAGCTCTCCTTCGACAAGCTCTCCTCGGTGTTCCTGTCGAATACCAACCATGAGGAGGACCAGCCCTGCCACCTGAAGCTCGAGGATCCGGAACTGCCGATCCGCGAGAACCTGCCCAAGTACGCCGAGCCGGCACAGCGCTACTGCCCGGCAGGCGTCTATGAGGTGATCGAAGGTGACGACGGCAAGCCGCAGTTCCAGATCAACTTCCAGAACTGCGTGCACTGCAAGACCTGCGATATCAAGGACCCGGCCCAGAACATCACATGGGTGGCACCGGAGGGCGGCGGCGGCCCCAATTACCCGAACATGTAATCACTTCAGCCGAAAAAGGGCGTGCCAGGCGGCACGCCCTTTTGCTTTGGCGGCTGCAGGTGTCAGGCCAAGGCTTGTACCAAAGCCTCGACCACCCGCTCCTGCTGCTCGGCCTGGAGGTAGGGGTGCATCGGCAGGCTGAGTATTTCCCGGCATACCGATTCAGTAACGGGCAGCTGACAGTCAGGATCGGCAACGGCCGGCTGGTGACTGAGCGGAAACGGGTAGTGAACGGCCGTGGGTATGCCCGCATCGGTCAGCGTCGCCTGCACCTCATCACGACGCGGTACGCGGATACTGTACTGGGCATGCACGCTGGTATTGCCTGTTGCCAAGGTCGGCGCTGTGACGACACCGGACTCGCCCAGCAATCGATCGTAGCCTTCGGCCGCCTGCTGCCTCAGCGCCACCTCTTCGTCGAAGATCGCCAGCTTGGCCAGCAGGATGGCGGCCTGCAGCGTATCCAGACGGCTGTTCATGCCAATCCGGGTATGGTGATAGCGCCGCGCCTCGCCGTGGCGGGCCACGAGACGAATCGCCTCCGCCAGGGCATCGTCATCGGTGAACAAGGCACCGCCATCGCCGTAGGCACCTAGCGGCTTGCTGGGGAAAAAGCTGGTACAGGCGATGCGTGAAAGGCTGCAGGAACGGCGCCCATGACGGGTGGCGCCAAAGCTTTGCGCGGCATCCTCCACCACGGAGAGCCCATGGCGCTGTGCCAGTGTCTCGATCGCCTCCATGTCGGCGCACTGTCCGAACATCGAGACCGGCATGATGGCGCGAGTTCGAGGGGTAACGGCCGCATCGACCCGCGCGGGATCGATCAAATAGCTGTGCGGGTCGATGTCCACATAGACCGGCCTGGCACCGGCCAGGACCACGCTTTCGGCACTGGCAATGAAGGTGAAGCCGGGAACGATGACTTCATCGCCAGGTCCGATATCGAGCGCCATCAGTGCAATCTGCAGCGCATCGGTGCCATTGGCGCAGCCGATGCAGTGGGCGACTCCCACGTAGTCGGCCAGGCGACGTTCCAGCTCGGCCACCTCAGGTCCCATCACATAGCGGCCATGTGCCAGCACGGCCTCGATCGCCGTATCGAGCTGCGGACGGATCCGTGCCTGCTGAGCCGCAAGGTCGATGAAATGCATAAGCGCTCCTCGGGGTCAGGCGCGGGTAGCCAGGGGACGTGCCGATGAAAGCTCGCCCAGTTGCGGGTGAGCCTCGCCTTCACGCGGTGATTCGGGCGCCGCCAGGCCCAAGCCATAGACGGTCTCGAGGCAGTGCCGTACGGTCTCGATACCGAAGCCCCTGCCGGCGAGTATCTCGCGATAGCTGACGGTATGCAGGTCGGTGAAACCGCTGGAGAATTCAAACTCTTCGCCATCGCAGGTAATGCTGCGATAGGTCGAGTGCTGGCCGCGCACGCGCTCGGGGAGATCCTCGGCATCGATGGAAAGGAACCAGCGCACGCGTGCCTTCTCGTATTCGAGATAGCCGGCGGCCTTGTGCTCATCGTGGTAGTGAAGCACCTGCTCCTTCAGCTCACCGAAGATCACATGCAGCATATCGAAGAAGTGAATGCCGATCTCTGCCATGACGCCGAATGACTTGCGCGGATCCCCCTTCCAACTGGCTAGGTACCAGGGGCCGCGCGCGGTGATATAGGTCAGGTCGACGTCGTACTGCCCTTCCCGCTGCTCGGCCAGCACCTTGTCGCGCAGTTCGTGAATGGCCGGGTGGTGGCGCAGCTGCATGATGCTGAAGACGCGACGTCGGGTCTCTTCCTCGATACAGCGCAGCTCGTCGAGCTGAGCCGGCGTCGACACCAGCGGTTTCTCGCAGATCACATCACAACCCAACTGGAGGCCGGCCGTGATATGGGCGCTGTGAAGATGGTTGGGGGAGCAGACCACCCAGTAGTCGATCGCCTTTGCCTGCTGGCGCCTGAGACGCCAGGCATGCTCCATGAAATACTCGAATTCGGTAAAGAATGCGCAATCGGTCGAGATGGAATCGATGATGCCGACTGAATCGTTGATATCGTAGGCCGCCACCAGCGTATGCCCCATGTCCTTGATGGCCTGCATATGTCGAGGCGCGATATAGCCGGCCGCACCAATCAAGGCAAAATTCATCAGCTTTTCTCCTCGGATTCCATTTCCGTTGTTTGCTGGCGTTCAGGCATCTTGCCGGTCTCGAACCCCAAGCGTCCACCTGTACCGACCCAATGCCCCGGGTCCAAAGGGTGGCGAAACAGCCAGCTAGCGATGGTTGAGTTTACGGCCTCAGGCGGTGGAAATTAAGTCGACTTACGTTCCCTGCCCTGATCCCGCTCAAGCCGGTGCCGGATAACACCTAGCCGCTAGCCACCGGATGCGATTCCTTGCGAATCCAGTCGCTCCAGGAGCCAACATAAAGACGCGGCAGGGGGCGACCGGCAATGGCATAGGCAAGGATATTGTGACAGGCGGTGACGCCGGAACCACAATAGGCAATGACCGCATCGGCGTCCGGCAGCTCGTCATCGAGCTGCTCGGACGACTTGAAACGGCCGTCGTCGTTCAAATTGGCCGCGCTGGGCCGGCATTGGGCATCCGGAATATGGCCCGCCACGGCGTCGATCGGCTCGACCTCGCCGCGAAAGCGCTCCAGGCTGCGCGCATCGACCTTCATGTCACGACCGGTCAGCACCGTATCGGCATCGACCCAGGAGGTATCGTCGAAGTGGGGCCTCCAGTTGCTGGGCTCGGGGAAAGGCTCCCTGCCCAGTACCAGTGGCCCGCCCGAGTCCTGCCATGCCCTCAAGCCACCGTCCAGGACCCGTAGGTCGGAATGTCCGGCCCAGCAGGACAGCATCCACCAGGCCCGAGCCGCCGCCAATTGCCCTCCCATGTCATCGACCACCACAACCGGCCTGCCGGGCGTGATACCAAGGCGCTGCACCACGGCGGTGAAGGCACCGGGGGTCGGCAGGGGATGGCGCCCACCCTCCCCCGGCGGCCCGGCAAGATCGCGGTCCAGGTCGAGATGATGACTGGTGGGAATATGCCCGGCCTCCCAAAGGCGTCGCCCGGCTTCCGGCTCCCCCAGGCGGGTACGACAGTCGAGCACGAGTGGAGGATTCCCTGTCTCGAGTGATTCGGCAAGCTCCGCGGCCGATATCAGCACACGATTCATGTTCAAGCTCCTTGATCCTGGGGGCCGCTCTCGAAGACCCGTCAACATGGGGAGATCCCGAGAATCGAAATCAGGGACTCGATGCTGCCAGATGCGCGGACAGCATCTCGATGGGGGCTCGCCGCGCCAGTAGCCGGCGCCGTCCCGCCTGGGCAAAATGCACTTCGATGACCGGGTCCACCGGATCACCCTCCACCACGGCAATCTCTCCCTCACCGAAGACCGCGTGCCGCAGCCACTGCCCCGGCAGGAATTCGCCGGCCGCATAGGCGGCGTGTGGTTCGGCCAGGTTCGAGTCGGCCAGCGTTCGAAGCGGCAACTCATGGCCCAGCGCCTGGAGGTAGCGAGAGACCAGCGCCGGCGAAGTGACGGCAAGCGGTGTCGCATCGCTGACGGCATCCTCCAGGCAAGCAGCGATCCGCGTGCAATCCTGCCACGCCATCTCGGCAATGAACCGGCTGGGTCGATGCGCTCCCCCATCATGCAGGATGCGCAGCCGTTCCCGGGCACGGGTGATGGCAACATAGAAGAGCCGCCGCTCCTCCTCCAGCCGCTCCGGAGTCAACGGGTTGTCGCGACTGTAATGGGGAAAATCCTCCTCATTGGCCCCGGCCAGGACCACGAGCGGCCACTCCAGCCCCTTGGCGCCGTGCACGGTGGTGATCAGGATACCGTCGGCGTGGTTCTCCACCGGCCGCTCCAGCAGCTCGATGAAGGCATCGATCTCCCTCACTTCAGCGGCCTGCTCGACCAGCACATCGAGCAGCCGGACATCCTCCTCGCCCTTCTCACGGCGTGCGGCGGCGCGCTTGAGCACCTTCTCGGCGTCGAGGCTCTCCACCACATGCGCCAGCAGGCGGGC
This sequence comes from Halomonas sp., assembly GCA_007129225.1. Taxonomy (GTDB): domain Bacteria; phylum Pseudomonadota; class Gammaproteobacteria; order Pseudomonadales; family Halomonadaceae; genus Halomonas. The sequence continues at coordinate 2,810 of SKVX01000127.1, read as the reverse complement.
GGGCGACCAGCGTCCCAGGCGCGGCAGCTCGCAGAGTAGGGCCCAGCGCCGCTTGAGGTTGCGCCGCTGTATCGGCTTGAGACTGGCCAGCAGCGGATCATGCCGGTCGGGAAAGGTCTGCGTCTGTGCCAGTCGGTTGGCCAACGCCGAAAGCCGTTCCCGGGCCACAAAAGGCGTCGGCTGCTCCAGTAGTCGCCGTACCAGCTCAGGGTCCTCCAGCAGGGCGGCGTTCCTCGCCACCCTCAGGTAGCCGGACAGGGCCTGCACCAGCGGCAGCCGGAAAACGAAGCGATCCTCGCGGGAGAGCCGAAAGGGGATGCCCGCCTGGAGCAGCCTCAGTTGGAAGGGCACCGACAGCGCCCAACTGCGCACCAGCAGGCAGGCTTCATCGAGACGACGTCCCTCCCCCTGCCAGGCGGCGAGCGCCTGGGGCAATGCCTCCCTGCCCTGATCGACCGCCAGGGTAGTGCGTGGGTTCTCCGCTGCGGCAAGACAGAGTTGGTCGGGCCTGCGACGGTTGGCGGCGATGGCGTGGTTGGCCGTCAGCGCCAGTGCATGACCGTGGCGGAAGGTGGTGGAAAGGGGGTAGTCGATGGCTGTACCGAAGGTATCGGTGAAGTGTTCGCGCATGGCCTCGGGATGGGCGCCACGCCACTCGTAGATGCACTGGTTGGCATCGCCCACGGCCATGACGTCGGCTTCATTTCCGGCCAGGGTGGCCAGCAGGCGCAGCTGCGCCTGGTTGATATCCTGATACTCATCGATGATGACATGGTCCAGATAGCCCTGGACACGTCTTGCCAGCAGCGGGTCGGCCTCCAGCGCACGCAGCGGCCGATAGAGCAGGTCGGAAAATGTCATCAACTCATGGTCGGCCAGCAGCTGCTCGAGACGCTGGAAGGCTTCCACGAAATGTCGGGTCTCTTCACCGAAATCGAGCCGCTCATGGAGTGCTGCCGGCGCCACCATTTCGGCCTTCACCAGGCCACAGAAGTGGGCAAGCGCCTCGAGGGTATCCGCCTCCAGGGCCGTCTCGCGCTGCGTCGGATCCTCCAGCACTTCCAGGGTGGCCTGGCGCAGCAGGCGCTCCACCTGCCAGTCGGCAGAAAGCAGGCGGCGTTCCGGCAGCACACCCCAGCGAGTCAGACTTCCGGTCAGCCGGTGGCCAAGGGCGTGAAAGGTGCGCACATCGGGCAGCCGCTGGCCCCGGGGGGCCATGGTCACCAGGCGCTGCTGGAAGTCCTCCCTGGCCGAGCGATTGAACATCAGCACCAGGATACGGTTGGCGGGCACGCCACTGGCCAGCAGGTGCAGCACCCGGGCCACCAGCGTGGTGGTCTTGCCTGCCCCGGCCACGGCGGCGACCCGGGCATGACCGGCGCCATGGGCGACCACGGCCTGCTGCTCCTCAGTGAGCCTCATGAAGCTTCACCCGATGCGTCTCCAGGCAGTTCGCCCAGCGGCTGCCAGACACCGCCGCTGGTGAGCCCCAGCTCGATGCAGCCGGTATCGGTGGTGCGCTGCTCGCCGACTTCCACCAGGCGATAGAAAACGTTGCGTCCCAGCCTGGCGGAGAGGCCGAAGCGTATGTCGACTTCCGGGACCACCACCCCATCAGGGGTCTCGCTGACCTTGAGGCGGTGCGCATTACCCAGGCACAACCGGTCGCCGACGTTGGTTGTCAGCCACCAGCTATCGCCCTCCAGCTCGGCATCGACGATGACGAAGGGGCGGTCTTTCACCTGAATGCGCTGCTTCTCGACCGGTGTCACCAGATAATGATGACCGTCCTGCTCGCGGCGCAGCAGCGTCGACAGCAGCCGGACCAGGCGTGGGCGTCCAATGACCGTGCCTTCATGGATCCAGCGCCCGTCGGCAACGATGATCAAGTCCATTTCGCCGACTTGCTGCGGATCCCAGCGGTCCACGGGGGGGATCTGCCCTACCGGTTCGACATGCTCGAGTAGCGGCTCCAGGTTCATCTTCTGCCTCCGGCATGAATCGCTGAACAGGCCTCTCTGACCCCTAGTCTATACCAGGCCTGCCGTGGCCAGGGCGTTGCGGATCTCTGCAGGCGCCTCCGGCGCGGCCGCTCGAAACAGCCGGTAGAAATTTGCCGTGGTCTGCATAGCGACCTCCTCGATACTGATGCCTCGCTCACGCGCGATGCATTCGGCCACCTCGACCACCCAGGCCGGCTCGTTGGGCTTGCCCCGGTGGGGAACCGGCGCCAGGTAGGGACTATCCGTCTCGATCAATAGCCGGTCCAGCGGTACCCGACGAGCGACATCACGGATCGACTCGGCGTTGCGGAAGGTGACGATACCCGACAACGAAATCGAAAAGCCATGACGCACGGCCTCTCGGGCCATGTCCAGGTCTTCGGTGAAGCAGTGCAGTACGCCGCCAACCGCCGGATCGGTATGCTCGCGGATCAGGGCCAGGGTCTCTTCCCGGGCCTCCCGGGTATGCACGATGACCGGCAACTGGAGCTCGGTGGAGGCGATCAGGTGGCGACGAAAACGTGCCAGCTGCACTTCTCTCGGCGGCACGCTGTCGGGGGCCTTGTCGAGATAGTGATAATCGAGACCGCACTCACCGATGGCCACGGCGCCATAGCGGTCGGCACACGTCTTGATCGCCTCGACGTCGGGCTCGTCATCCACCCGATGCAGCGGATGAACGCCGGCTGAGATCACCACGTCGGGGTGCTCGCGGCTGATCCTGGCAAGCTCCGGCACCGCTTCCAGCGTGACCGCGATGGCCAGGAACTGGCGAACGTCTCGGGCACGTGCGGCATCCAGGGTGGC
>SKVX01000176.1 GCA_007129225.1 Halomonas sp. | reverse complement strand
AGTAGAGCTGCGTTTCCTTCAAGGCTTCCATGATCGTCTCTCCCGGCCGACAAGCGGCCCTGTTGTACAAATGTAAACGCGGCTTGACCAGGCGCCGTCAATCCGTCGCCTCGACGCCCTGGTCCGGCACCATGTGCTGCTCGACCCCTTCCTGAAGCGCGGGCTCGACCATGGCCGTCAGTATGGCAAGTATCAGCACCAGTGCGATGGCGATCCAGCAGAATGCACGGCCGATATAGCGTTCAGGATTGCGGCGGATCTGGCGCAACCCCATCACGCCAAAGATGGCGGCGGCGATGTTCACCGGAGGCATGCTGCCCGCCAGGAGCAGCGCAATGATTGCCGTGACGATGGACGCCATGGCCCAGGGGGAGTAGTGGCGACGCGTCGAGGAACGGGGGGTATTGTCTCTATGCAACGAGCTTTCACTCCCTGTGAGTCCGGACAGGATCCCCTCCATGCTACGCGTTCAGCTCCCGCGCACCAACTCCGGGGCAACGGCGCGAAGAAAAGCCGGGAGACTCGGGCGAATAATCAGCGAGGGCGACGGGGCTCTCTACTCGCCGACAGCGTCACCGACACCGAATCGGCAAAACGCAGCGCATGCGGCTTGTCGATCTCGACCTGAGCGGTGAGAACGGCCTCATGGGACATGATCAAATCGAGGACCTCACGGGTCATGCGCTCCAGCAGCAGAAATCGATTCTCCTCCACCAAGGCGATGATCGCCTTGGTGATGGTGCGATAGTTCAGCGCCTGCTCAATATGATTGAAGGCCACGGCGTTGTCCGCCCGGTAGCGGATCACCGCGTTGATCAGCACATCCTGGCGATTTTGTATCTCGTCGTCCTTGATCCCGATATAGGTGCGCAAACGCAGGTTCTTGATGCGTATCGTCGCCAGATCGTGATTGAGGTGTTGATCATCCAGGGCGTACAGCGTCATGGCGTGAACTCCAGTGGAAGGACAAGTCGCAGCAGGAAGATCGGGGCCGGCCCGAAAGCTCAGCGACTATTGACCAGGGTGAGAAACTCCTGTCGAGTCGGCTGGTTCTCGCGAAAGGCCCCCAGCATCACCGATGAGGTCATACTGGAATTCTGCTTCTCCACGCCTCGCATCATCATGCAGAGGTGCCGCGCTTCGATAACGACGGCCACTCCCCTGGCATCGGTCACCTGCTGTACCGCCTCGGCGATCTGCCGCGTCAGGTTTTCCTGGATCTGCATGCGCCGAGCAAACATGTCGACGATGCGCGCAAACTTGGAGAGCCCCAGAACCCTGCCATTGGGCAGATAGGCGATATGGCACTTGCCGATGAAGGGGAGTAGATGGTGCTCGCACATCGAATAGAGCTCGATGTCCTTGACCAGCACCATCTCGTCGGTCTCGGACTCGAAGACCGCCCCGTTGATGATGTCCTCGAGCGTCTGGGCATAGCCACGGTTGAGGAACTGCATGGCCTTGGCAGCCCGCTTGGGGGTGTCTCGCAGCCCTTCTCGCTCCGGATCCTCGCCCAGCTCGAGAATGATCTGGCGATAGTGGTTGGCAAGTTCTTCGATCATGGTCGGGCCCCACGCTTACCGATGGTTGGGTGATGGCCTGGCCACCACTTAATGCACAAATAATATACAAGATTTTAACTTTGTATAATAAAAATTTGCTTGAAAGGGTGATTCTATCGCAACCGAGGCCTGATGGCAGGCCATCCGTGATCCGCGGCGCCACCCTGCGACATTCCCCCGCTGCGGCCCCCCGAAGGGCTATGATAGAATCGCTTCATTCGAATGACTGCCCCGTGCGCAGCCGTGACTATCGAGAGCCCGTTATGATTAATATGCCGATCCTGGCAGCCGCTGGCCTGTCCCTGCTGCTGATGCCCTTTGCCGCTTCAGCCGCCACTCTTTCGCTACCCGCCGATGCGAGCGTCGCCGTTCATGTCATCGACGAACTCACGCTCGATGGCGATACACCGCGCCAGGATGACATCCTGCTCAGCCCCGTCAGCGGTAACGGCGATGCATCCCACGAGTTGCCAGAATACTGTGTCCTGGTGGGTAACGCCCGCCTAGACGGCGAGCGGATCCGCGTCACCACCCAAGCGCTGACCTGCATCGAGACAAAAGGCGAAGAGAGTGCGATATACAGCGGCGAAATGTCGGCTGCCGCCTACGAAATGGACGGCAGCTACGGCCTGGACGCCTGCGATGCCGGCCGGTGCAAGCTGACGCCGGAGCACGTCTTCCAGCTCAAGCTGGCCAGCGCGCTCGAGATCGAACAGCAGGACAACCCGGCGGCACGCATCAATGAACAACGCCGCCAGGCGGAGGGTGCCGGTATCGCCAACCCGATCCCGGCCGAACGCCCCGACCCGAACCAGTAACTCTCTCCCAGAACGCGCTAACGCGCCCTCAGGGCGCGTCAGCCGCTCTCCGCCGCTAAAGGCGACTCATCAGGCCAGCCAGCGGGGCTCTTTTTCCAGCAGCAGGCGCTGCTGCTCCAGCATGCGAATATGGCTATCCCAATAGCCGGCATCGGCCAGCCAGGGAAAGGCCGGTGGAAAAGCGGGATCCTCCCAGCGTGCCACCAGCCAGGCGCTATGGCGCATCAGTCGAAAGGTTCTCAGCGGCTCGATCAACGCCAGCTCACGGCGATCGAAGTCTCGGTGCTGCTCGTAGCCCTCCATCACTTCCGACAGCTGCATCTGCCACTCGGCGTCGTGCTCCGCCGTGAGCAGCATCCAGAGGTCCTGGATTGCTGGGGCCATCAGGCAGTCATCGAAGTCCACCAGGGTGAAGTTCTCGTCGCGTCCAAGCACATTGCCGATATGGCAGTCGCCATGCACGCGGATCGCTTTCTCCCCAGCCCAGGCATGCGGCTGAAGGGCCTCGTGAAGGGCGGCGGTCACCCGCTCATAGGCTCGGCGCTGCTGACGCCCCAGCCAGTGGCTGCCCAGCACCCGCTCCCTCGCTTCCAGCACCATGCCATCCAGGTCCAGCTTGCTACGGTGCCGAAATGACGAGCGCTCGCCAACGGCATGCAGCGCGCCGATGACCTCGCCCATGGCGAACAGGTGCGCGGGGTTTTCCAGCTCGGGGGCCTGCCCCGACACCTGGGGAAAGAGCGTGAAACGAAACCCCTGATCATGATGCAACGATTGCCCTGCCGCATCCCGCCACGGCGCTGATACCGCCACCCCGGCCTCTTCCAGCTCGATCAGGAAGTCGTGCTCCTCCTGTATCTGGGCATCGGTCCAGCGCTCGGGGCGGTAGAACTTGACCACCCAGCGCCGGCGCTCCTCGTCATGCACCAGGAAGACGCGATTTTCATAGCTGTTCAGGGCGAAAGGCTCGCCGGGCAGCCACAGGCCCAGGGACTCCACCGCCGCCACAATCCGTGACGGTTCAAGCCGGGCAAAGGGGTGCGTCGACGCCATGCTGCCTCCGGAGTTCCAGTAAGGGAGTTGCATGCTACCAGAGTTGCGAAAATGGCGTACGCGCTACCGCCCAGGCCTCCACCGCTTCGGCACCGGCACGGCGGCACGCACGGGCCAGGGCGTCCAGCGTCGCCCCGGTGGTCATGACATCATCCAGCAGCGCCACTCTTCCCGGTAACGGGCCGGGCACCTCGAAGCCCTCCTTCAGATTGCGACGCCGCTCGCTGCGATCAAGCCCCCGCTGGGATGGGGTATCGCCCAGGCGCCTGGCCAGCCGCAGTGGGACACCAAGGCGTGGGGCCAGGCGTCGGGCCAGCCATTCCGCCTGGTTGAACCCCCGCTGCCGCGCCCGATTGGGATGCAGCGGTACGGCGATCAGCGCATCCGGCCGTGGCACGTCAGTGAGCCCGGCTTCCAGCAACGCCATCAGCACGCTGCCCGCCCGGGGCGAGGCCTGGAACTTGAAGCGCTGCATGAGGGACACCACTTCGTCCTGGTAGCGCAGCGGCGCCCAGGTCTTGTCGAAGCTCGGTGGGTGCGCCAGACAGTGACCGCAGAGCCGACCCTCCAGCGAGCCGGAGGGCTGCGGTTCCCCACAGCGAGGACAGGCCGGGAGATTCCAGGGCAATGTTTCGAAACAGGCCTGGCACCAGGGCTGCCCGGCCTCGCCGGGCGCCAGGCAGAAGGCACAGCGGCCGGGCAATAGGCGTCGCAGGCCGCCGTCCAGTCCCGAGAGCGCCAGCCGGGGCCAGTTCCGCCAGCCCTGCCCGGCAACAGACGCCCGCCACTTCGCCGCCACCTTATCCGACCTGTTCGCCATGTTCTCCATCGCGCTCCCCCTCCCATCCCTGGCCTTGGTTATTACCGTGCTGCTCTTCTCCTGCGTCGCTTCTCCTTGCAGCCTCGTTTTCGCAGTACTCCCTTTCATGACACGTCTTGCCTGAGGCCTCGCCACCCCTAGTTAACTCTTCAAGAGACAAGGGTTGACAGCAATGAGCCCCTACGCAATCCTACCGTCAACCAAAATTATCCAACCGGTTGACCAAAGCGAGCCTGAACATGTCCACAGCGCCTACGCCACCCACCCCCCCTGAGCAGACCCTAGCCGGAAAATCCGAGGTCCGCCACGACTGGTCCCTGGCCGAGATCGAGGCGCTCTTTGCCCTGCCCTTCAACGACCTGCTGTTTCGGGCCCAGCAGGTGCATCGCGCCCATTTCGACCCCAACGCCGTGCAGGTTTCCACCCTGCTGTCGATCAAGACCGGCGCCTGCCCCGAGGACTGCAAGTACTGCCCCCAGTCGGGTCATTACAACACCGACCTCGACAAGGAGAAGCTGCTGGAGATCGAGAAGGTGGTGGAGCAGGCCAGAGCGGCACGCGACGCCGGAGCGAGCCGCTTCTGCATGGGGGCCGCCTGGCGCACCCCCCGGGAGAAGGACCTCGAGGTGGTAATGCAGATGGTCAGCCGGGTCAAGTCGCTGGGGCTCGAGACCTGCATGACCCTCGGCATGGTGGACGGCGATCAGGCCAAGCGGCTGGCCGGCGCCGGGCTCGACTACTATAACCACAACCTCGATACCTCCCCGGAGTACTATGGCGAGATCATCACCACGCGTACCTATGGCGACCGGCTGGAGACGCTGGCGAGCGTGCGGGAAGCGGGCATGAAGGTCTGTTCCGGGGGGATCCTGGGCATGGGCGAGGCGCCCCGAGACCGGGCGGCCCTGCTGCAGCAGCTGGTCCGCCTGGAGCCGCACCCCGAGTCGGTGCCCATCAACATGCTGGTCAAGGTACCCGGCACGCCGCTGGAGGATGTCGAGGATCTTGACCCCATCGTCTTCATCCGCGCCATCGCCGTGGCCCGCATCCTGATGCCAAGGAGCCACGTGCGACTCTCCGCCGGGCGCGAGCAGATGAGCGAGTCCACCCAGGCACTGGCCTTCCTGGCAGGCGCCAACTCCATCTTCTACGGTGAGCGGCTGCTGACCACCGCCAATCCCCAGGCGGAACGGGACCGCGCCCTTTTCGACAAGCTCGGCCTGCACCCCGAGCGTCGGGAGACCTGCACAGACGACTCACGCCACCAGGAAACCCTGGAAGCGGCCATGGCCATCAAGACGGGCCAGTCCAGGGCCGATGCCCTCGCCTACGACGCCACCCTGGCCTGAGGCGCGTCGTGATCCAGCAGTCCAACTGGTCCCGGCAGCTCGCTGCCCGAGCACAGGAGCGCAGGCTCCAGGGGCTCTGGCGCCAGCGGTATACGCACGGGCCTGATAGCGACATGCATGACTTCGCCGGCAACGACTACCTCGGCCTGGCCCGGGACCCACGCCTGGCCGAGGCCCAGGCCGAGGGCGCCAGCCGCTTCGGTGCCGGTGCCGGCGCCTCGCACCTGGTCAGCGGCCACCTCGGCGTCCATGAGGCCCTGGAGCAGCGCCTTGCCGATCTTACCGGCCGGCCACGGGCGCTGCTCTTCTCAACCGGCTACATGGCCAACCTGGGCACTCTGCAGGCGCTCTGCGACAACACGACCCATCTTTTCCAGGATCGCCTAAACCATGCCTCGCTGCTCGATGGGGCGCGGCTTGCCGGCGCCCGTTCGCGACGCTTCCACCACCGAGACCTGGATGACCTTGACCGCCTTCTTGCACGGTTGCCGTCCGACACCCTCAAGCTGGTGATCAGCGACGGGGTCTTCAGCATGGATGGCGACGTGGCCGATATCGAGGGCCTGGCCGCCGTCAGCGCCCGACACGACGCCTGGCTGATGATCGATGACGCCCATGGCCTGGGTGTCCTCGGCGACCGTGGGGAAGGGTGTGCAGGACGAGCCCGGGATGCCGCGGGGGTGCCGATCCTGGTCGGCACCCTGGGCAAGGCCCTGGGAACCGCCGGTGCCTTCGTCGCCGGCAGCCATGAACTGATCGACCATCTGATCCAGTTCGCTCGTCCCTATGTCTATACCACGGCCCAGCCCCCCGGCGTGGCCGCCGCCACCCTGATGGCACTGGACATTCTCGTTGCCGAACCGGAGCGACGGACCCGGCTGCTGAGCCTGGTACGCTATTTTCGCCATGAGGCCGAGCAGCTCGGGCTGCCGCTTGCCCACTCCGACACGCCGATCCAGCCGCTGCTGCTGGGCGATAGCGCCCGCACCCTGCGCTGGGCCGCCGCGCTGCGGGAAGCCGGCTTTCTCGTCGGCGCCATTCGACCGCCCACCGTACCGCAAGGCCAGGCGCGCCTGCGTATTACCCTCAGTGCGCGACATACCCACGACACCCTCGATGCCTTGCTGAAAGCCCTGGCAGGCCTTCAACAGGCGGAGCGTGCGGCATGACGAAACTGGTACTGCTCTCCGGCTGGGGCATCGATGCCCGGATCTGGCAGCCCCTTGCCCCCTACTGGCCCGATGATGTCGAGGTGACGACTCCCGACTGGCCGGGCTATGCCGTTCAGGCGCTCGATGAAATGCTGGCCCCCGATGACCTGGCCGGCTTTGGTCGCCGGATGGCAGCGGCGCTTCCTGCCGATGCGGTTTGGGTCGGCTGGTCGCTGGGCGGGTTGCTTGCCTGCGCTCTGCTTGCGCACCTGCCTGCACCACGCACCCTGGTCATGCTGGGAACCGGCCCCCGATTCTGCAGCATGGAGGGTGTCACTCCGCAGGAGCTGGGCACCTTCCGAAGAGCCTTTGCACGCAGCCCGGAAGCGACCTGGCAGCACTTCCTGCGCTGGCAGCTTCAGGGTGAACCCGACCCACGCACCGCCCGCCGACGGCTGCTGGACCTGATCGGTAGAAAGCCCAGCGCACCCCACTCGACACTGGCCATGGGGCTCATCCAACTGGCCACACTCGATGTTGCCCCTATACTGGCCGCCCCCCCCTGCAGCGTACTACGCATGGCAGGTCAGCAGGATCCCCTGCTCTCGCCCGCTTCGCGACACGCCGCCGACGTCACACTCAGCGCGACAGGGCACTGTCCGATGCTCACCCGTCCAGACCTGCTGGCATCCCGACTGGTGGATATCACCCGGCGCGCCGGCGATGGCCGGAACGAAACTGCCGGCAGCAGGGAGGAGGTGTCATGACGGGGGCCGCTCAAGTCATCACCCCTGTCGAAGCCGACACATGGCGCAGCCGGGTGGCTCACGCCTTCTCCCGCGCCGCTTCCCGCTATGCCATCCTGGCCGGAGCGCAGCTATCCATGGGCGAGGCGCTCTGGCGCCACCTGCCCTTGCGTGCCACAGCCATCCTCGATCTCGGCTGCGGCCCGGGACACTGGAGCGCGCGCCTGGCCTCTCGCTACGGGCAGAATGCCCGGGTAACCGGCCTCGACCTGGCCCCCGGCATGCTCGCCAAGGCACGCGACGATCATGGCGAGTGCATCCGGTGGCTCCAGGCCGATGCCGGCGCGCTGCCGCTGGACGATGCGACGCAGGACCTCGTCTTCTCCAACCTGGCCATTCAGTGGTGCCCCGACCTGGATGTCGTGCTGTCGGAGGTTCAGCGCGTGCTGCGCCCAGGTGGCCGCGCCCTGATCAACACCCTGGGGCCGGACACCCTGGGCGAAGTGGCCCATGCCTGGTCCTCCTCCGGCCTGCTCGGCTTTCGCTCCCGCGAGCAGCACCTGGCCAGTGCCCGGTTGGCCGGCTTCAACGGCATTCGTTTGGAGGAGCGCGTCGAGCGCTTCTTCTATCCGGACCTGGCCGCGGTGATGGCCTCCATCAAGGGCATCGGCGCCCAGACGGCACGCCCCGACGCCCGCATCACCCGGGCGGACCTGGCACACGCTAACCGACGCTTCGAAGCCCTGCGCGAGCCCCAGGGGTTGCCGGTGAGCTACACGCGCCTGACGCTGATTCTCGACAGGAACTGAGCCCGATGCCTGCCTATTTCGTTACCGGTACCGACACCGATGCCGGCAAGACCCTGGCCACAGCCGGCCTGCTGGCCAGGGCTCGTCGCCAAGGCCTTTCCACCCTCGGCCTGAAGCCCGTCGCCTCGGGCTGCCGGCTTACCAGCGCAGGACTACGCAACGACGATGCGCTCGCCCTGCAGTCGCGCAGCGAGCCGACCGTAGCCTATGCCGTGGTCAATCCCTTCGCCTTCTCTCCTGCCATTGCCCCCCACCTGGCGGCACAACAGGACGGCCGGAGCATCTCACTGGCGGCACTGGCAGGCCATGTCGAGCCGCTGCTGGAAGGCCCCCAGCACCTGACCCTGATCGAAGGGGCGGGGGGCTGGCGGGTGCCCATCAATGACAGCGAGGATCTCTCCGGGCTGGCCGTTCGCCTCGCACTGCCGGTGATCCTCGTCGTCGGCCTTCGGCTTGGCTGTATCAGCCATGCGCGTCTAACCGCGGAAGCGATCCTCGCCGATGGACTGCGCCTGGCCGGTTGGATAGGCAATCTGCTCGACGCCGACTTTGCCGCCGACGCCGCTCTCTATGACGCCAACCTGGCCAGCCTCGAGCGGACTCTCCCCGGCCCCTGCCTGGGCATCCTGCCACGATTGGACGCCTTCGATGGGCCGATGCGCCCCGAGTCAGCCGCCGCCTGTCTCACGCTGCCCGATGACGATTGACTTGCCGGCGGGCGTCCGTACAATGTGGACGCCTGCCCAACCCTGCGGATGTGGTGGAATTGGTAGACACGCCAGATTTAGGTTCTGGTGCCTTCGGGCGT
>SKVX01000272.1 GCA_007129225.1 Halomonas sp. | reverse complement strand
GCGATATCTCCCCCATGAGTCTGGGGGTCGAGGCGATCAAGGTGGCAATGGGAATCGACGAACATGCGGAAAACGACTCATCAGGTGAAGGGCGGTGGGTCAGCGGCAGGCGCTGCCACTCGGTGACGCGAGTGCTCAGAGGGTATAAGTCGGAGCCCCCTTGTCCAGCTGGCCGGCGAGCAGGGTTTCGATCCGGTCCCGCACCGGCTGGTCTTCGGGGCTGAAGTGAATGCCGATACCCGGCACGCGGCGTCCGGCCACGCCATCCGGCGAGACCCAGACCACCTGGCCGGTCACCGGCATCCGCTCACTGTCACCGGGCAGGGTCAACAGCAGGTAGACCTCCTGGCCCAGCTCGTAGCGCTCGCGGGTGGGCACGAAGATTCCGCCCCGCTCCAGCAGCGGCATGTAGGCGGAAAGCAGGGTCTGCGTGTCCTGAATGGTCAGCGACAGGGCTTTCTGTGGTGACATGCGATCTCCTCCCTTTACCCCTGTATCAGGAACGCAACAGGGCCGACCATCGAACCAGCCAGGCCTCGAGAACCAGCTGGGGGTTGGGGTTGCCGCCGGCAGCCAGCAGGCGGCGCTGTTCTCGAGCATAGTCCAGCAGCCGGAACCAGTCGCGAACGCGGGCGTTCTTGACGGCCTGCCGGTAGAGCGGCAGCAGGTCGGGATTGCGAACCCGGTCCGCATCCCCGGACAGCCCCAGCCGAATCAGATCCTCGAGCCAGGCGATACCGTACCACAGGATCGACTCGGTGGATTGCCGGTCCAGGCGGGCGGCCTCGGCCACCGGCTCCGCACCACGCACCAGTGCATCGAAGGTTTCGTGAAGCTGCTGGCGCAAGGCACGCGCGGTGGGTGCCGCCAGCTCGAACGCCAGCAAGGGCAGTCCCCCGGACACCTGCCACCAGAAAGCGGCCTCCTCCTTGCCACCCAGCTGTTCGGCCAGCCATGCCTGGCTCTGTTCCGCGTCGGGAGCCGGCAGGCTCCAGTGCTGACAGCGCGAGCGAATGGTGGCGAGCAGCCGCGAGGGGACGTCGGCGAGCAGAATGAACTGGGTACGCTGCCCCGGTTCCTCCAGGCTCTTGAGCAGGGCGTTGGAGGCCGCCACATTCATCGCCTCGGCCGGGCTGAGCACGATGACGCGATGTCCGCCCTGCTGGGCCGTCTGGGCGACGAAGGCGTTGACCTCGCGTATGGGGTCGATGCGGATCTGTCGCTTGCCCTCCTCCGGGGAGACACGCAGCAGGTCGGGATGATAGCCGGCGGCCAGCATATGGCAGCCGTGGCAATGGCCACAGGCGGCCTGGCCCGGCGTGACGCACAGCAGACGAGCGATCAGCGCCTCGGCAAACTGCTGCTTTCCGACCCCGCGGGGGCCGGAAAGCAGCAGCGCATGAGGCAGGCGTCCGCTCTGATACTGCGACAGGAACCGCCGCCATCGCTCGCTCTGCCAGGGCAGCGGCTGGGCAATCCCTTCAGCCTGATCCGTCGAGTTTTCTATAGCCATGGCGTCACCCGGGCTTCCAGGCAGGCGGCGAGGCGCGCCTGCACGACCTCCAGGGGCGCATCGGCATCGATGAGCGCCATGCGTTGCGGTGCGCTGGACGCGCGTTCCAGGTAAGCGTTGCGCACCGCTTCGAAAAAGGCGCTGCGCTCCTGCTCGAAACGATCACGCGCCTCACCGTTGGCGCTCAGGCGCCCCTGCAGGCGCCGCTGGGCCGAGGACACCGGCATGTCGAGCAGCAGGGTCAGGTCGGGCTGGAGGCCACGCTGGACGAAGCGCTCAAGCTCGGCAATGCGTGCTACCGGGATACCGCGCCCGCCTCCCTGGTAGGCGAAGGTCGCATCGGTGAAGCGGTCGCACAGCACCCAGGCGCCCCGCTCGAGGGCCGGGCGAATCTCCTGCGCGAGGTGCTGCGCGCGGGCGGCGAAGACCAGCAGCAGTTCGGCATCCGCATCGAGGGGCTCGTCGCCGGAAGGGTCCAGCAGCAGTTCACGTATGGCCTCGGCACGCGGGGTGCCGCCCGGCTCCCGGGTGCGGACCACTTCGACGCCCTGTGCCGTCAGCCACTGTGCCACCCAGGCGAGATTGGTCGACTTGCCGACCCCTTCACCGCCTTCAAGGGTGATGAAACGTCCACGCTGCTGCATCGAGACTCCTGAGCACCGGTGGCAGCCGCCAGGCTGCCGATCAACGGTTGCGAATGTAGCGGTTCACGGCATTGTTGTGTTCCCGCAGGGTGCGCGAGAAGTGGTGCGTTCCATCACCCCGGGAGACGAAATAGAAAGTATCACCGGGGAGCGGATCCACCGCCGCCTCCAGCGAGGCGCGCCCCGGCATGGCGATCGGTGTGGGCGGCATGCCGTCGATGACATAGGTGTTGTAGGGGGTGGCCTCGCGCAGGTCGGTCCGGGTGATGCGTCCCTCGTAGCGCTCGCCCATCCCGTAGATCACCGTGGGGTCGGTCTGCAGGCGCATGCCGGTCTCCATGCGCCGCTTGAAGACGCCGGCAATCTCGCGACGCTCCTCTGGCGCACCGGTTTCGCGCTCGATCAGCGAGGCCATGATCAAGGCCTCGTAGGGCGTCTCGATGGTCAGGTCGTCGCTGCGCCCTTCCCATACCTCATCGAGGACCCGCTCCATGCGCAGCATCGCCTGGCGCAGGATATCCAGGTCACTCATACCCTTGTGGTAGCGGTAGGTATCGGGAAAGAACCAGCCCTCGGGAAAGCGATCTTCTCGGTCGAGCAGGGCCATCACCTCCTCGTCGGAAAGCCCTTCGGTGCGGTTCTCCAGCTTGGGCGCCGCATCAAGATGGGCAAGCATCTGTCGGAATGTCCAGCCCTCGGGAATCGTCAACGGATAGGTCACCACCCGGTCGCTGCCCAGCAGCTCGATCAGGTCCCGCCCGCTCATGCCAGGCTCAAGCATATACTCCCCGGCACGCAACCGCGGGATCGACTCGGGTTCCAGGCGGGTCAACAAGCGAAAGGCCCAGACGTCCTCGATCACCCCACGTTCCGCCAGGTCCGCCACCGCCCGATTGAAGCCCGCCCCACGCGGCACTTCGTAGAGGGTCTCCTCCTCTACCGCAATGGGCGCTTCGAGCCGGCTCTCCCAATAGCGATAGCCGGCAAAGGCCGCCACGCCGGACACGATCACCAGCACCGCCAGAAACTTGACTAGACGCAACATGCGAATTCCTCATTCACTCTGCAAAGCCCATCGGGTAATCCAGCAGGCCGTGGGCCATGGCCTGGAGGTGTCGATGGATAGGTCCTATCGACCAATGCGCCAACCGGTTGCCTTCGGCGTCATCGAGCTGCGCCACGGGCCAGACTCCCTGCACCGAATTGACCAGCCAGACCGCCTCGGCCCCGGCCAGAGCATTCGGCTTAGCCTTGACCTCGGAGACAGGGAGACGTTCCAGCAACGCGGCACGCAGGGTACCCGCCACGCCGCAGTCATCCAGCCGTGGCGTCTCCAGACGCCCTTCCCGCAGCCAGAACAGGTTCATGCACGTCGCTTCCACCAGCCAGCCTTCGCTGCTGCACAACACACCTTCCGCCAGGTCGGGATCCGACCATTCGGCCCGAGCCAGCACGTTCTCCAGCCGATTGAGATGCTTGAGTCCGGCGAGCAGCGGCTGAACGCCCAGACTGAGCCGGCAGTGCCGGACCCGCACGCCATCCCGCCAGCGCCATGGCTGTGGTGAAAAGGACGCTGCCTGCCAGCGCAGGCGCGGCAAGGAGGAAGCCGGCGGCAGGTAGCCCCGGCCACCGCTACCCCGGGTGAGGATCAGCTTGAGCACCCTGAGTCCCGGGCCGGCCTGGCCCGGCAGCCGATCCAGCTCGTCTCGCGGCGGAAGCGGTATGCCAAGCACCTGGCAGCCACGGGCCAGGCGTGCCATGTGCCGGTCCCACAGCAGCGGCTGACCATCGCGGACCAGCACCGTCTCGAACAGGCCGTCGCCATAGGCCAGGCCGCGATCGTCCAGTGGCACCCACTGATACTCAGGCGCCCGGGGCATGGTCATCACACCTTGGAAAAGACAAGGGTGCCGTTGGTGCCGCCGAAACCGAAGGAGTTGGACAGCGCCACATCAATCTTCATCTCCCGGGCGGTATGCGGCACATAGTCCAGGTCGCATCCCTCCTGAGGATTGTCCAGGTTGATGGTCGGCGGCGCCACCTGATCACGGATGGCCAGTATGCTGAACACCGCCTCGACGGCACCAGCCGCACCCAGCAGGTGGCCAATCATCGACTTGGTGGAACTGACCGCCACCGAATTCGCCGCACTACCCATGACCTTCTTCACCGCTCGGGTCTCGGCCAGATCGCCGGCCGGGGTCGAGGTACCATGGGCATTGATGTAGTCGACCGCGGCAGGCTCGATGCCCGCATCGCGAATGGCATTGCGCATGGAGAGTGCCGCACCACTGCCATCTTCCGGCGGGGCCGTCATGTGGAAGGCGTCATCGCTCATGCCGAACCCGGTCAGCTCGGCGTAGATCTTGGCCCCGCGCGCCTTGGCGTGTTCGTACTCCTCGAGCACCAGAATGCCGGCACCATCGGAGAGGACGAACCCGTCCCTGTCGCGGTCCCAGGGACGACTGGCCGCCGTAGGATCGTCGTTGCGATTCGACAGCGCACGGGCGGCAGAGAAGCCGCCGAGGCCCAGCGGCGTGGTCGCCATCTCGGCGCCGCCGCAGATCATCACGTCGGCATCGCCATAGACGATAGTCCGGGCGCTGTAGCCGATATTGTGGGTACCGGTCGTACAAGCGGTAGTGATGGCGATGTTCGGGCCACGGAAGCCGTGCTGTATCGCCAGATTGCCGGAAATCATGTTGATGATGGAGCCCGGCACGAAGAACGGCGAGATGCGGCGAGCGCCACCCTTGTTCAGTGCGTTGTGGTTATGCTCGATCATCGGCAACCCGCCGATGCCGGAGCCTACCGCCACGCCGATGCGCTCGGCGTTCTCCTCCGTGCACTCGATGCCGGCATCGGCAATGGCCTGGGCACCCGCTGCAATCCCGTACTGGATAAACAGGTCCATCTTGCGGGCATCCTTGGGGTTGAGGTAAGGACTGATGTCGAAATCCTTTACCGACCCACCGAACCGGGTATTGAAGCTGGTGGCATCGAAATGTTCGATTGGGGCGATGCCGCTCTTGCCGGCCAGGATGCTTTCCCAGCTCTCGTCAACGGTGTTGCCCACCGGTGTCACCAGACCGAGTCCGGTCACCACAACTCTACGAGCCATCAGTATTCCTCCCGACAACCTTGATGACACGGCCCGTCCACAGGGCCGTCAGTGGGCGCATTATACCGAACATGCCCCCTCCTTGGGCAGCAAACAACCCGCCCCAATAATAGCGAAAGCCGCCCTGGCCAACAGGACGGCTTTCGAGGGTCGCGCAAACGGACCCATACACCTCAGCAAGCGGTTACGACCGCGCCCTTACTGGTGGGCGTTGACGTAATCGATGGCTTCCTGAACGGTGGTGATCTTCTCGGCTTCCTCATCGGGAATTTCGGTATCGAATTCTTCTTCGAGCGCCATGACCAGCTCGACGGTGTCCAGGGAATCAGCGCCCAGGTCTTCGGTAAAGGAGGAGCTATTCTGGATATCCTCTTCCTTGACGTTCAGGCGCTCGGCCACAACCTTCTTCACGCGCTCTTCGATGGTGCTCATTATGACGTACTCCAGTCGTTCAAGTTAGCCGTTCAGATGACCAGCCGGTTGGTCCACAACCTCAAGTTGCGGGGTAGTTTATAGACGCCCCACCGTCGGCGCAACCGCCGACCAGCGGGAGCCTCAACGCATGTTCATGCCACCGTTGACCTGCAGGGTCTCACCGGTGATATAGCCAGCACTCTCACCGGTCAGAAAACCGACGGCTGCGGCAATCTCAGCGGGCTCACCGAGCCGCGACAGAGGAATCTGGTCAAGCAGCATCTTGTGCTGCTCCTCGGGCAGGCTCTGGGTCATGTCGGTGGCGATGAAGCCGGGAGCCACCGCATTGACCGTAATGGCACGCGACGCCACTTCACGGGCCAGCGCACGGGTGAAGCCTTCCATGCCCGCCTTGGCGGCAGCATAGTTGGTCTGTCCCAGATTGCCCATGGTCGCGACCACGGAGCTGATACTGACGATACGACCGAAGCGAGCCCGGGTCATACCGCGCAGGCAAGCCTTGGTGACCCGATACACGGACTTCAGATTGGTGTCGAGCACCGAATCCCACTCGTCTTCCTTCATCCGCATCAGGAGATTGTCACGGGTGATGCCGGCGTTGTTAACCAGGATGGTGGGGGCACCAAACTCATCGGTGATCGATTTAACCAGGGCGTCGACACTGGCCTGATCGGTCACGTCCAATGCGCGGCCGGCGCCCTCGATGCCGCCGGCACGAAGGTCCTCGTCGATCTTCGCCGCACCGGATTCGGTCGTGGCAGTGCCGATAACGATCCGCCCCTGGCGGCCCAGCTCATGGGCGATGGCCCGCCCAATGCCGCGACTGGCCCCTGTCACCAGGGCGATTCTGCGTTCGCTCGTCATAGCAGTTCCCGATTTGAATGCTGTTTGAATCTATGGGGCCACACTCACCCCAATGGCTTGTCCCGTCCCAGCGTCGTCACTGCGAGGCCGACTCACGAGCCAGCTCCAGCGCCGCTACCAGGCTGTCGGGGTCATTGACCGCCAACCCCTTGCTGCCCTTGGCAATTCGCTTGCCAAGGCCGGTCAGCACCTTGCCCGGCCCGCACTCGATGTACACCTCGGCGCCCCCCGCCACCATGGCCTCGACGCAGGATGTCCAGCGCACCGGCTGGTAGAGCTGCTCGACCAGGCGAGTACGCAACGTCTCGACATCCGCATGCGCCTGGGCATCGACATTCTGATAGACGGTATAGCGCGGCGCGCGCATGTCGAGCTCCGCCATGGCGGCCTTGAGCTCCTCCGCCGCCGGACGCATCAGGGCACAGTGCGACGGCACCGATACCGGCAGCGGCATGGCCCGCTTGGCTCCCGCACCCTGGCACAGCACGATGGCCCGCTCGACCGCCGCCTTGCTGCCGGCAATCACGACCTGTCCCGGCGCATTGTAGTTGACGGCCGCGACCACATCATTCTGCTCGGCTTCGGCGCAGGCCTTTTCAACGGTAGCATCATCGAGGCCGAGAATGGCCGCCATGCCTCCCTGGCCAACCGGCACGGCACGCTGCATCGCCTCACCCCGCAGCTTGACCAGGCGGACCCCATCGGCAAAGCCAATGACACCGGCACAAACCATGGCGCTATACTCGCCCAGGCTATGTCCCGCCATGGCGCCTGGTCGCGGCCCTTCCAGTTCCTGCCACACGCGCCAGATGGCCACACTGGCGGTCAACAGGGCCGGCTGGGTGCAGGCAGTCGCGTTGAGCGCCTCCTCGGGGCCCTCTTGTACCACTTGCCACAGGTCGTAGCCTAACGCTTCGTTTGCTTCCTCGAAGGTGGTGCGGACGACGCTGTAGCGTTCGGCCAGCTCGCGCAGCATGCCAATCTGCTGGGAGCCCTGCCCGGGAAATACGAGGGCAAGAGGTTGAGTCATGTCGTTTACCTATGCTCTTGTTGAGTCCGTTCATGCCGGCTGCCGAGCTCGAGTGCCAGTTGAGACGGGAGGCCTCTACTGACTTCTTGTACCGCTCGCAACACGGCATAGGAGAAGCCAGTGGCATCGGCGCCACCATGGCTCTTGATCACGATTCCATCGAGTCCCAGCAGGCTGGCACCATTATAGCGAACCGGATCCAGGTCATTCTTCAAACGCCGCAGCGCAGGCCTGGCCAACAACCCCACTAGACGACTACCCCAATGCGCCTCGAAGGTCGCCTGCACACGCTCGATCAACATCCGCGCCAGACCTTCGCTTGCCTTGAGTACCGCATTGCCGACGAAGCCATCGCAGACGATCACATCGGCTGCGCCCGCGAAGATGCCATCACCCTCGACGAAGCCGCAATAGTTCAGCGACGACATACCGCTCAGCCAGGCATCCGCCTCCCGCACGCTGGCGCTGCCCTTGGTGCCCTCGCTGCCCACGTTCAGCAAGGCCACCCGAGGTGACGCCAGGCCATCGACGTGTCGCGCCATGACACTGCCCATGCGCGCGAAGTCCACCAAGCGCCCGGCGCTGACATCGACGTTGGCACCCAGGTCCAGCAGATAGCAGCGCCCCTCGCCTCGCGTGGGTATCGCCGTACTGATGGCCGGCCGGGGAATGCCTGCCACCGTCCCCAACTCACGCCGGGCCAGCGCCATCAAAGCCCCGGTGTTCCCCGAACTGACACCGGCCACCGCACCACCACAGGCCAGGTGCGCCAGCATGCAAGCCATGCTGGAGCCTCCACCGCGACGCAATGCATCGGTGGGACGCTGGTCCTGGCGGATCATCTCTGGGGCGTGATGGATAGATAAATGCGAACCAGCCGCGGCGAGGTGCCGCGGCAGGCTCTCTAGCTCGGGTTCCAGCAGGTCGCGTGGGCCAAACAGATCGATCGACAGGCCTGTCCGGGCCAGCACCGCTGCTGCCGATCCTTGGACTGCAGCAGCTGGGCCCGAATCCCCTCCCATCGCATCGACGGCGACCCGCACGCTCAATGGCCGAGCATCACTGACAAGTTGTCGACTCAGGCGTCGACGATCTTGCGGCCACGGTAGAAGCCATCGGGAGCAATGTGGTGACGCAGGTGTGTGGTACCGGTTTCCTTGTCCTGGGACAGGGTCGGGCCGGTCAGCGCATCGTGGCTACGACGCATGCCGCGCTTGGAACGGGTCTTACGGTTCTGTTGAACTGCCATGGGAAATCACTCCAGAGTGAATCGACAAATGAATCAGGGTTTGTCCTTGAGACGACGGAGCACCTCAAAGGGACTCGCAGGAGTCGGCGCGGACGATACGGCCTCCTCCCCGCTACTCAGCTGGTCGCGCGAGACCCGACACAGGGCCTCGTCGTGGTAAACCACCTGGGGCAGGCTGAGAATGAGTTCATCCTCGACCATCTCCAGCAGGTTCAGCTGTTCGTTTTCCACCAGCACCGGCTCGTGGGTGCTCGGCAGCTCTGCCGCCAGCG
>SKVX01000552.1 GCA_007129225.1 Halomonas sp. | reverse complement strand
TTGGTGACGACCTTATTGCGAGTGCAGTAGTAGCAGGCCTTGCGGCAGAACGGGAGATGGACATACAGCGAAAGAGGGCGGCCGCTGTCATTACTGTTCGCCAAAGCCCTTTGGTAATCCACCTCGCCGACTTTTTCCTGGAAGGAATCTGGCGTCGGATACGAGGCGTAGTGCTGCCCATGGATATCATACCGGCGCAGCAAGTCTTCGTCCCAGGCGAAGGGATCGGCCATCATTCCATGGAGGGACATCGCGGGGACGGACATGAAGACACTCCGGCGTCTCGTAAGTTGCCCTCATGCTAGCGGTAGCGCGTCCGTCGCGGATTGAGCTGCGTCAAGCGAAGCCGCAATGAGCGGGGAGTCGTTATCAATTCAGGGGGCCATATGGATTGGCAGCAGCGAGGCGAGCTGCCATATCGCAAAGGCGATGATCGACAGAGCCGCCAGGGTGCGCGTGGCTCGGTGTCGAATCAGCGCCCCCAGTTGGCGCGCGGCGAAGCCGGTGACCAACAGTGCAGGCAGGGTGCCGAACCCGAAGGCCGCCATCAGCAGCGTACCGTGGACGGGGTCGGCGATGGCCAGACTCCAGGCCAGCATCGAGTAGACCAGGCCGCAGGGCAGCCAGCCCCACACCGCGCCGAGGCCGATTGCCTGGGGCATACTGATCACGGGCATGAGGCGCCTGCCGATGGGCTCGAGGTATCGCCACAGCCGCTTGCCCACGGCCTCCACCCTGAGCAAGCCTTTCCACCAGTCGGCGATGTAGAGCGCCATCAGGATCAGCATCACGGCGGCAAACAGCTGCAGTACGACTCTCGCCGTCGTCGAGAGGGCGATCACCGTGCCGAGCGAGGCCACCAGGGCGCCCGCGGTCATGTAGCTGAGAATTCGCCCCAGGTTGTAGCCGAGCAGCAGCCCGGTCAGCCGAGCCGGGCTGCGCATGCTGGGCGGGACCGCGAAGGTGAGGGCGCTCATGATGCCACCGCACATGCCGATGCAGTGTGCGCCACCGAGCAGGCCGAAGACGAAGGCTGCCAGCAGCGGTGGCAGGCCGAGTCCGGTGGGATCCATCAGCGGTCGGGGTGCTCTGCGTCATCAGAGGCGTCGGCTCTGTGCCTGGCAGCCTTGCGGCGCTGTTCCCGGTCCTCCGGGGGCAAGTCGTTTTCATCGTCATCGAACAGGATGCGGTGCGCCGGCCCCTCCAGGTCCTCGAACTGATCGTTCTTGACGGCCCAGAAGAAGGCCCAGACCGCCAATCCTAGCAGGATCAACGATAGCGGTATGAGCAGATACAGAATGGTCATGCGTTCACCAGGCGAGCGGAGTTGGCCGGGACGGGGGGCGGTGCGGTGCGATAGCGGCTCAGGCGAAGGGCATTGCCCACCACCACCAGGGAGCTGGCCGACATCCCTAGGGCCGCCACCCAGGGAGGCACGATGCCGATGGCGGCCAGTGGCAGCGCCGAGAAGTTGTAGCACACCGACCAGATCATGTTCTGGCGCATGATGCGCCGCGTGGCGTTGGCGATCTCGATGGATTCGACGATACGCATCAGCCGGGGGCTGAGCAAGACGGCATCGGCACTGGTGCGTGCCAGGTCGGTGGCGCCGTTCATGGCGATGGAGACGTCGGCCCCGGCGAGAACAGGCACATCGTTGATGCCGTCGCCGATCATCGCCACCTTCTCGCCCCGCTCCTGGCATTGGCGGATATGCGCCAGCTTGTCCTCGGGGCTGGCGGCTGCACGCCAGGCGTCGATGCCCAGTGAATGGGCGAGGCCTTCCACGGCGCCGGCATTGTCGCCGGAGAGCAGTTCCACCGCGAGGCCGCGGGCCTTGAGCGCTGACACGGTGGCGGCGGCGTCTTCCCGGACCCGGTCATGGAGTGCGAACCAGGCGCGGGGCTCGCCATCCTCGGTGAGCAGCAGCCACTGACCCGCTTCCGGAAGGGCCAGCTTTTGCTGCGGAGCGGCGAATTCGTGACGACCCAGTCGCCAGAGCCGGCCATCGATGATGCCTTGGACGCCCTGTCCGGTGTGGCTCGTTCGCTCGCTGGCATTGACGGTAGCCTGGTGCCAGGGGCGGAAGGCCCGGGCGATGGGGTGCTCGGAGTGTGCCTCTAGGGCTGCTGCGATAACCCGTGCGCGTTCCACCGACAGGTTGTCCATCGAGCGGGTCTCGCGCAGCTGCATCTCGCCGCTGGTCAGGGTGCCGGTCTTGTCGAAGATGATCCGGTCCACCTGGGACAGCGACTCGATGGCATCGGCGCGGGTGATCAGCACGCCACGGCGGCGAAGCTGGCCGTGGCCGGCGGTCAGTGCCGTGGGGGTGGCCAATGCCAGGGCGCAGGGGCAGGTCACCACCAGCACCGACAGCGTGACCCAGAGCACCCGTGACGGGTCGATGAACCACCAGGCAATGGCGACGCAGGTGGTCACCAGCAGCAGCCGCAGCACGAACAGGTGGGACATGCGGGAGGCCATCTGGGCCAGCCGCGGTCGGCTGGCGAAGGCGCGGTCGGTGAGGTCGACGATGCCGGCGACCCGGGCCTGCTTGCCGGCGTGGGTGACCCTTACCGTCAACGGGCTCTCGATATTCTGGCTGCCGCCCACGACGCTGTCGCCCACGCGGCGGGTGACAGGCAGGTATTCGCCGGTGAGCATCGACTCGTCGAGGCTGGACTCACCTTCCTCGATCACGCCATCGGCCGGTACACCATGCCCGGGCTTGATCAGGATCCGGTCGCCTGCGGTGAGTTCGCTGGCCGGCAGGATGCGCTCTTCGCCCTCATCGGTGAGTCGCGTTGCCGACAGCGGCAGGGCGCCGGCCATGGCGTTGCCGGTATGGCCGCTGCGCCGACGGGCCCGGGCCTCGACATAGCGGCCGAACAGCAGAAAGAAGGTGAACATGGCCACCGAGTCGAAATAGACCTCGCCGGTGTCGGTGATCACCGCGTAGCCGCTGGCCAGGTAGGCGCCGCCGATGGCAATGGAGACCGGCACGTCCATGCCCAGCACCCGGGTGCGCAGGTCGCGCACTGCGTTGCGGAAGAAGGGCATGGCCGAGAAGAAGACCACCGGCGTGGCCAGCGCAAAGGAGAGCCAGTGGAACAGGGCGTAGAAGTCATCGCTGATCTCGCCGGGGCTGGTCATATAGATGGGGATGGAGAACATCATCACCTGCATCATGCCGACGGCGGCGATGATCAGGCGGCGCACCGTCATGCGCTCCTCGAACTGCAGCCGCTGCTGGGCCGCATCCGGCTCGTAGGGCTGGGCGCCGTAGCCGATGGCGGCCATCTCGGCGAGGATGCGCGATAGCTTGAGCCGGGACGGGTCCCAGGTCACGCGGACTCGGTGGTGGCTCAGGTTGACGGCACTGATGCTGACGCCATCCAGGGCGTTCAGGCGATGTTCGATCAGCCAGGCGCAGGCCGCACAGGTAATGCCGTCCACCGCCAGGGTGGCGTGCACCAGGCCGCTATCGCCTTCGGGGTGGACGAACTCCCGCTGCAGCCCCGGGTCGTCGAAGACGGCCCAGGTCTCGGCCTTGATCTTCTGCCGGTCGTCGGGGCGCTCGGGCAGCTCGGTACGAAAGCGGTAGTAGCTCTCGAGCCCGCCGTTGACGATGGCGTGGGCCACCGCTTCGCAGCCCGGGCAGCATAGCGGGTGGGCCCGGTCGTCGATGGTGATCGACCAGGGGGCTTCTGGCGGGACCTGGCTGCCGCAGTGATAGCAGTCCGCCAGAGCGTACTCAGCCGTGGTGGCGCTCTGGTTCATGTCCGCTCGAGTGAGTGAGTTGCAGCGCCAGTCATCAGCCGCGGTCCACGATGCCTGGGGTCAGGTCGAATTCGTCCTCGCTGGGAAAGCTGCCTTCACCTACCAGGCGCCAGGCCGGCTCGACTTCGCTGGGGTGCAGCTGCAGGTACCAGCGGTAGCGCAGATTGTCGGGTGCCTGGCCGAGATAGCGCCCATCACGCACGTGCTCTAGAACGATGTCCTGGTCGCGGCCGCCCACGGTGGGGAAGATCAGCTTCAGATAGAGCCGCTCGGGGCGTTCTTCACCCTCGAGCTGAACGATGATGTCGCTGGTCATGGGATCGATGCGCAGTTCTGCCGCCAGATCGAGGTCATGTGCACGCTGCTGCTTCGCCAGCACCATATTGATGGCCCGGCCGTGCTCGTAGTAGTCCTGCTGTACCAGCCCGTCGGCGGTTCGCACGGCCATGACGGCCAGGGTCGAGCTGCCGAAGATAGAGGTGAACAAGAGGCCGAGAAGGAACCAGGGCCAGAACTGCTTGTGCCAGGGGGTAGGGGTCGTCATGGTCATCTCCGTGCTTCACCGATGAAGCGGGTGTCACGCTCAAGGGCGATGCGTTCGTTCTGTTGGGACTGCACGTGCAACTGGATAGGGTGACTGGGCAGCTCGAGCACGCCGGGGTCGGCGGTGACCTGCACTGCGAACCTGCGCGAGGCACCGGCCGGAACACTCAGCGTATCGGTATCGATTTCCAACCCGGGAAGTCCGCTCACTTCGAGGCGAAACTCATGGTCTTCCCGATCCTGGTTGCGCAGGGTCAGGGTGAAGACATTGCTGATACGGCCCTCACGGGTCATCTGGTAGAGCTGGCCACGCTCTCGCTCGACCTCGAAGTCCAGCGGCATGCGGTCGCTCAGAGCCCAGACAAACAGGCCAATCATTACCAGCAGCGCCGCCAGGTAGCCCATCAGCCGTGGCCGCAGGATATGCGTCGGTTTTCCTTCCAGGGCATTCTCGGTGGTGTAGCGAATCAGCCCCCGCGGATAGTTCATCTTGTCCATCACGCTATCGCAGGCATCGATGCAGGCGGCACAGGTGATGCACTCATATTGTAGGCCGTCACGGATGTCGATGCCGGTGGGGCAGACCTGAACACAGAGATCGCAGTCGATGCAGTCTCCGTAGCCGGCCTCCCGTGCCTCCTGGTGGCTGAGATTCTTCTTGCGCGAGCCACGGGGCTCGCCGCGAGCCTCGTCGTAGGAGACGATCAGGGTGTCGGCGTCGAACATCACCCCCTGGAAGCGGGCATAGGGGCACATGTAGATACACACCTGCTCGCGGAGCCAGCCGGCGTTGAGATAGGTGAACACCAGGAAGAAACCGGACCAGAAGTAGGCCCAGCCGTGCGCCTGGAGGGTGGGCAACTCTACCACCAGCTCACGGATCGGCGTGAAGTAGCCGACGAAGGTGACGCCTGTGGCCAGGGCGATCGCGAGCCAGATGATGTGCTTCGCGGTTTTGCGCCATGCCTTGTCCAGGTTCATGGGCTGGCGGTCTAGCTTGATGCGCCGGTTGCGGGAGCCCTCCAGGCGATGCTCGACCCAGATATAGAGAAAGGTCCAGACACTCTGGGGGCAGGTGTAGCCACACCAGACGCGGCCGGCGAAGACGGTGATGAAGAACAGACCGAAGGCGCAGATGATCAGCAGCCACGACAGCAGGATGAACTCCTGGGGGTAGAAGGTGGCGGCGAAGATATGAAACTCCCGCCCCGGCAGGTCGAACCAGATCAGCGGACGATCGTCCCACTGTACCCAGGGCAGGCCGAAGAAAGCGAGCATCAGCAGCCAGTTGGCGGAGCGGCGGAGGCGCTGGAATAGCCCCTTGATCTCGCGCACATAGATATGGCGTCGGCTGGCGTACATCTCCTGCTGGACGGTGGGTCGCGGTTCATGGTGGCCCACGGGATCCGGGGTCACGTCACGGGCAGGTATCTTCTCACTCATGGCGGACTCGTGGCGGGCAGAAACGGCCCGCAAAAGGGAGGCAGTGAAACGACTTCCATTGTATCGAGGCCCCGTCACCAAGAGAAAGGGTGCGACCCCAGGCCGCACCCTTTACTGCTCGGTTATGTCCTCAGTCCCGAAAACGCAGGCTGTAGACGTAGGCGGCGACCAGATGGACCCGCTCTGCACCGATATAGGCTTCCTGAGCCGGCATGTGGCCGTTGCGACCGTTGCGCAGGGTCTGGCGAACCGAGTCGGCAACGCTCTGGCCGGGCATCTGGTAAAGCCAGATGTCATTGGTCAGGTTGGGCGCGCCAAGCGCGGTGTTGCCGGTACCGTCCGGGGCATGACAGGCGGCACAGACCGAGGCATAGACCGCAGCACCCTGTTCGGCGCGCTCGGCTTCATGCTCGAGGTCGGAAAGCGATAGAACGTACTGAGTGACGTTCTCGATGTTGTTCGCACCCAGGGTCTGGAAGGACGGCATCAGGCCGTTACGGCCCCTGACCAGGGATGTCATGATCTGCTCGGGCTCGCCGCCGTAGAGCCAGTCGTCGTTGGTCAGGTTGGGGAAGCCGTAGCCACCCTGGGCGTTGGCGCCGTGACACACCGCACAATTGTTCTGGTAGATGCGGTCGGCGACGAGCATGGCCTCCTCGTCCTGGGCGAGTTCGGGAATCGGAATCTCCTGGTACTGGGCGAAAATCGGCGTGAAGCGCTCTTCGGCCCTGGCCACTTCCTCTTCCCACTGGCCTTCCTGGGTCCAGCCGAGCAGGCCGGTGAAGTTACCTAGCCCCGGGTAGAGGAGCAGGTAGCCCAGCGAGAATACGATGGTTGCCACGTAGAGCTGGAACCACCAGCGGGGCAAGGGGTTGTCGTACTCCTCGATCTCGTCGGCGGCATGGCCGGTGGTCTCTACATTGCCATCGGCGTCCGGCACCTTGTCGGTCTTGCGGTTGGCGTAGAGGATCCAGAAGGCGAAGGCAATGGATCCCAGCGTGATGACGATGATCCAGGCGCTCCAGAACCCGGAAAGGGAGTCATCCCAAAATCTGTTCATATGTTCCTGTCTCCCTTATTCGTACGGGAATCGCCGTTGTCGTCCTGCTCGCGGTTCGAGCGGGGCGAGGCGTTGCTGTCACGGTTTGGTTGCGGTGTCTCATCGTCGTCGGCGAAGGGCAACTGGGCTGCCTCGTCGAAGTCCGGCTTGCGCCGCCGTGAGTAGGCCCACCAGGTGATGCCGATAAAGGCGACGATCAGCAGGAAGGTGATGATTCCGCGAAAGGTGCCGGTATCCATGATCAACGGGTGCCTTCGAGCACGGTGCCCAGCTGCTGCAGATAGGCCACGAGGGCGGTGATTTCCTGCTGCCCGCGGACCTCGCGTGTGGCGTTCTCGATGTCCTCGTCGGTGTAGGGCACGCCCAGGGTGCGAAGGGCTTGCATCTTGCGGGGCGTGTCGCGTCCGTCCAGCGTGCGCTCGAAGAGCCACGGGTAGGCCGGCATGATCGAACCGGGCACCACGTCACGCGGGTTGTACATGTGGGCGCGGTGCCAGTCGTCGCTGTAACGGCCGCCGACACGGGCCAGGTCCGGACCGGTGCGCTTGGAACCCCACAGGAAGTTGTGCTCGTAGATGAACTCGCCGGCCACGCTGTAGTGGCCGTAGCGCTCGGTCTCGGCACGGAAGGGGCGGATCATCTGCGAGTGACAGCCCACGCAGCCTTCGCGTCGATAGATGTCACGGCCTTCCAGTTCCAGTGCGGAGAGGGGGCGCAGGCCCTCGACCGGCTCTGTGGTCTGCTTCTGGAAGAACAGCGGTACGATCTCGGCCAGGCCGCCGAAGCTGATCGCCACCAGAATCAGCACGGCAAGCAGGCCAACGTTCTTTTCGACAATCTCGTGTTTCATTGGTGTCGGTATCCCCGGTTGCTCAGGCGGTCTGCGGAATCGGATGCTGCACGGCTTCGCTGCGCTGGATGGTCTTGAAGACGTTGTAGGCCATGATCAGCATGCCGATGATCCAGAACAGGCCGCCGATCAGGCGCACGATATAGCCCGGGCCGCTGGCCTCGACGGACTCCATGAAGGTGTACATCAGAGTGCCGTCGGGGTTGATGGCGCGCCACATCAGGCCCTGCAGGATGCCGTTGACCCACATGGAGGCGATGTAGAGCACCGTGCCGATGGTGGCCAGCCAGAAGTGCACCGCGATCATGCCGACCGAGTACATCTCGGTGCGGCCGAAGAGGCGCGGAATCAGGTGGTACATGGAGCCGATGGTGATCATGGCCACCCAGCCCAGCGCGCCCGCATGGACGTGGCCGATGGTCCAGTCGGTGTAGTGAGACAGTGCGTTGACCGTCTTGATCGCCATCATCGGCCCTTCGAAGGTGGACATGCCGTAGAATGACAGGGCGACCACCAGGAAGCGCAGGGTCGGGTCGGTGCGCAACTTATGCCAGGCGCCGGAGAGTGTCATCATGCCGTTGATCATGCCGCCCCAGGAGGGTGCCAGCAGGATGATCGACATGACCATACCCAGCGACTGGGCCCAGTCGGGCAGGGCGGTATAGTGCAAGTGGTGCGGGCCGGCCCACATGTAGATCATGATCAGCGCCCAGAAGTGGACGATGGAGAGCCGGTAGGAGTAGATCGGGCGCTCGGCCTGCTTGGGCACAAAGTAGTACATCATGCCGAGGAAGCCGGCGGTCAGGAAGAAGCCCACAGCGTTGTGTCCGTACCACCATTGCACCATGGCATCGATAGTGCCGGAGTAGATGGAGATCGAGTACATGGCGGTGACCGGAATGGCCGCGTTGTTGACGATATGCAGCACGGCCACGGTCAGGATGAAGGCGGCGAAGAACCAGTTGGCGACATAGATGTGCGACGTCTTGCGCTGCTTGATGGTCATCAGGAAGACGATGGCATAGCTGACCCATACCGCGGCGATCAGGATATTGATCGGCCACTCCAGCTCGGCATACTCCTTGGTGGTGGTATAGCCCAGCGGCAGGGTGATCACTGCCGACACGATGACCGCCTGCCAGCCCCAGAAAGTGAAGGCCGCCAGCCTGTCGGAGAACAGCCGGGTCTGACAGGTACGCTGCACGACATAATAGGAGGTCGCCATCAGCGCCGAGCCACCGAAGGCAAAGATGACGGCGTTGGTGTGGAGCGGCCGCAGGCGGCCAAAACTCGTCCAGGGCAGGTCGAGGTTGAGTTGCGGCCAAACCAACTGTGCGGCAAGGATGACGCCGAGGAGCATGCCCACGATGCCCCACACGACTGTCATGATCGCGAACTGCCGAACTACCTTGTAATTGTAGGTCGGGTGCTCTAATGCTGTGCTCATGTCAG
>SKVX01000097.1 GCA_007129225.1 Halomonas sp. | reverse complement strand
TGGCGGCTCTGCTGCTGGCCGGTTCCAATACGGTGCTGGCCGAATCTTTTGAAGTGACCGACATTCGCGTGGAGGGGCTGCAGCGGGTTTCCGCCGCCTCCGTCTTCAACGCCTTCCCCGTCAGTGCCCGGGACCGGGTGGATGACCGCGAGCTGGCCGAGGCGGCGCGCAGCCTGTTCGCCACGGGCCTGTTCGACGATATCCAGCTGGCCAGGGATGGTGACGTGCTGGTCATCCAGGTGGTGGAGCGCCCCACCATCTCGAGGCTCAACATCAGCGGCAACCGCCAGCTTTCCGAAGATGACCTGCGTCGTGGCCTTCGCGAAGGCGGTCTTGCCGAAGGGCAGGTTCTGCAGCTCTCTACCCTCGAGGAGATCCAGCGCGAGCTGGAAGGTGTTTACCAGTCACAGGGCCGCTACAGTGCGCGTATCGAGACCAGCGTGCGTGAAATCGATGAAGGGCGGGTCCAGGTCGATATCGACATCAACGAAGGGGCCGTAGCCAAGATTCGCCAGATCAACGTCGTCGGCAACCGGGATTTCGACGACGACGAACTACGCGGTGTCTTCGAGCTCAGCGACCGCCCCGGCCGCTTCTTCGGCTGGTTCTCGCGAGATGAATACTCCCGTGAAGCCTTGGCCGGCGATCTGGAGCGGCTGCGTTCCTTCTATCTTGATCGCGGCTATGTAAACTTCGCCATTACCTCCACCCAGGTATCGATCAGCCCGGACAAGTCGCGGATCTTCGTCACGGTCAATATCGACGAGGGACGACAATATCGCCTGGGCGACATTCGCTTCGCCGGGGACCTGCAGATCAGCGAGCGTGAGGCGCGCGACCTGCTTCAGGTGGAAAGCGGCCAGATATTCTCGCGTAGCGACGTCACCGCTTCCACCGAAGCCCTGCGTTCCCGCCTGGGTGCCGAAGGCTTTGCCTTCGCCCGGGTCGAGGGTGTGCCGGAGCCCGGTGCCGACGGCTCGACGGTGGATCTCACCATAAGGGTCGACCCGGGACAGCGTGCCTATGTGCGACGCATCAACTTCATTGGCAATACCAGTACCCAGGATGAGGTGTTACGCCGCGAGATGATCCAGATGGAGGGAGCACCCGCTTCCACCGAGTCGATCAGCCAATCGCGCCGTCGTCTGGAGCGCCTGGGCTTCTTCAGCCAGGTAGACGTGGATACCCAGCCGGTGGCGGGCGAGCCCGACAAGCTGGATGTCACCTATACCGTCGAGGAGCAGCCCTCCGGTTCGATATCGGCGAGCATCGGCTTCTCCCAGAGTGCGGGCATCATCTATGGGGCCTCGCTGGCCCAGAACAATTTCCTGGGGACCGGCAATCGGGTCAACGTCGGCGCACAGCGCAGCGATACCTTCACCAGTCTCAACTTCGGCTACACCGACCCCTACTGGACCCTGGACGGCATTTCTCGGGGCTACAACCTATTTTACCGCGAGACCGACTACGCCGATTCGGACATCTCGACCTTCTCCACCGACGCCTACGGCGCGGGCATCAGCTTTGGCTACCCGATCAGCGAACTCTCCCGGCTCAACTTCGGTGCCAGCATCGAGGACCTGACGGTCAAGACCTTCCGAGACACCCCCTCTGAGATCGTGCGCTACGTCGATGAGCAGGGCGCCGACGCCCAGAGCCTCAAGCTGACCGCCAGCTGGACCCGTAACAACCTGAACCGGGGCATCATGCCCACCTCGGGCAACTACCAGCGTCTGTCGATGGAGACCGCGGCGCCGGGCAGCGACGCGGAGTACTACAAGCTGCGGGCCAGGGCGCAGCAGCTGTTTCCCTTGAACGAGGAGGAGACATGGGCGCTGAAATTCGGCTCGACCCTGGGTTATGCCGACAGCATCGGTAGCGACCCCCACCCCTTCTACGAGAACTTCTTCGCCGGCGGCCTCGGCTCGGTGCGCGGTTTCACCGCCAACACCCTGGGTCAGCGCACCACCCCCCGCGAGGCGGGACGTGACCGCACCCTGGGTGGCAACGTACTGGTCGAGGGTAGTGCGGAGCTGCTTTTCCCGATGCCTTTCCTCGAGGACCAGCGGTCGCTTCAGACCGGCTTCTTCATCGATGCCGGCAACACCTTCCTGACTAGCTGTTACCCGGTGGTCGACGGCGACGGACCCTCGAACTGCTCCTCGGGTGTCGACCTGGGTGAGCTGCGTTACAGTGCCGGTATCGGCCTCTCCTGGCTGACCCCGGTGGGTCCGCTGACCTTCAGTATCGCCGAGCCCCTCAATGACAAGAGCGGCGACGATACCCAGTTCTTCCAGTTTTCACTGGGTCAGACTTTCTGACCCGGCATCGACCAAGGAGTCGTTCATGCGCAAGTTGACCGCCATTCTCTGTGTAGGCCTGTTCAGTGTCTTGGCACTGCCGGCGCATGCCGCCGAGGTCGCCGTGCTGGACTGGCGCCAGGCGCTGCTCTCGTCCGATGCCGCCCAGCGCTCCATGGAGCAGTTGGAGAGCCGCCTTCGCGGGCAGCAACAGGAGGCCCAGGCGCTGGGGGAGGAGCTGCAGAGTATGCAGCAGCGCCTCCAGGGAGGCAGCTTCTCGGATGCCGAGCGCCAGGCGATGATCCAGGAATTCCAGCAGAAGGGCAGCCGCTTCGAGCAGCTGCGCCAGCAGATCATCGAGGAGCAGATGCGCTCGGAGCAGGAGTTCCTTCAGCAGTCAGAGCCGAAGCTGGAACGGGCGGTCGAGCAGGTCATCTCGCGGCACCGCATCCAGGTGCTGGTCGACCCCCAGGGCGTGGTTCATTCAGAAGTCGAGCTACCGAACCTGACCGGGGAAGTGACCGATATCCTCAACTCTCTCAACTGATCTGCCACGGCGGCTTGCCGCCGTGCTCTGCTGACTACCGGGTCTTCATGACGCAACCTGCTTCCCCACAGTTCACCCTCGCCGATCTTGCCGAACAGCTCGGAGCGCGGCTGGTGGGTGACGGCACTCGCCGCATCTCGGGTCTGGCTACCTTGCAGGATGCCGGCCCCGAGCAGATCGCTTTCGTGGCCAACCTTTCCTACCTCAAGGGGTTGCACGACACGCGTGCCGGCGCGGTGCTGCTGCACCCCGAGCATGCTGGCGAATGCCCGGTGGACCATCTCGAGCTCGATAACCCCTACCTCGGCTATGCCCAGCTGTCACGGCTCTTCGACCCGTTCCTGGCCCGTCCGGCCGGCGGCATCCACCCCACGGCCGTGGTGGCCGAAGACGTACGCCTGGGTGCCAGGGTTGAGATCGGGCCCCAGGCAGTCGTCGAGCCCGGTGTCGAGTTGGGCGACGAGGTCGTGATCGGTCCCGGCTGTGTGGTGGGGGCGAACTCACGCATCGGCGCCCGGTCTCGCCTGCATCCCAACGTGACCGTCTGTCACGGAGTCGTCATCGGTGAGCGGGCCATCCTGCACAGCCACTGTGTCATCGGTGGCGACGGTTTCGGTTTCGCCCATGATGGAAAGCGCTGGCACAAGATCGCTCAACTGGGTGGGGTGGTGCTGGGGGATGACGTCGAAGTGGGTAGCTGCTCCAGCATCGACCGTGGGGCGCTGGACGACACCGTCATCGGCAACGACGTCAAGATCGACAGTCAGGTGCAGATCGCCCATAACGTGCGGATCGGCGATCACAGCGCCCTTGCCGGCTGTGTCGGTATCGCCGGCTCGACCCGGGTAGGCAGCAACTGCATGCTGGGCGGCGGCGTGGGCCTGGCCGGCCACCTGACGATCTGCGACGGGGTGCAGGTCACCGGCATGAGCCTGGTGACCAACTCGATTCACGAGCCGGGGGTTTACTCGTCGGGTACCGGTGCGATGCAGAACGCCCAGTGGCGCAAGAATGCGGTGCGCTTCAAGCAGCTCGACGATATCGCCCGCCGCCTGGCCAAGCTGGAAAAGCGCAACCCGGAGGGTTGAGACGAAGTCTGGCGACGCTATAATCCATCGCCTGCCTTTCTCTCCCTGCAGGCATTTCGGAAAGCCGGATGCAACATGCCTATGCTGCTCCGGCTTTCCTACTTCCTTTCAGAGGTCGCTACGATGGTAATGGACATCAACGAGATTCGTGAGTATCTACCCCACCGTTATCCTTTCCTGCTGGTGGATCGGATCACGGAGCTCACGCTCGGCGAACTGATCGTTGGCTACAAGAACGTCAGCATCAACGAGCCGTTCTTCAACGGCCACTTCCCGCACCACCCGATCATGCCCGGAGTGCTGGTGCTCGAGGCCCTGGCGCAGGTGTGTGGCATCCTGGGGTTCAAGACCGTCAACAAGCTGCCCGCCGACGGTTATGTCTACTATCTCGTGGGAAGCGACAACGTGCGTTTCAAACGCCCCGTCATGCCCGGCGACTGCCTGGTGCTGGAGGCTCGCGTGGAACGTGAAAAGCGCGGCATCTGGAAATTCGCCTGCCGTGCTACGGTAGGGGGCGAGCTGGCCTGTGAGGCCGACATCATCTGTGCCGAGAGGAAGGTTGCTTGATACATACCACTGCCATCGTCGATCCCAGTGCACGTCTGGCCGAGGATGTCGAGGTCGGACCTTTTACCGTGATCGGGCCCGACGTCGAGATCGGGTCCGGCAGTCGTATCGGTCCGCATGTCGTGATCAAGGGGCCGACCGTGCTGGGCGCCCGTACCCGTATCTTCCAGTTTGCCTCGGTGGGTGAGGATTGCCAGGACAAGAAGTACGCCGGGGAACCCACGCGCCTGGTGATGGGCGACGACAACGTCATCCGGGAAGGGGCAACGCTGCACCGCGGCACCGCCCAGGATCGCGGTGAGACCGTCATTGGATCGCGCAACCTGTTCATGGCCTATGTTCACGTGGGGCACGACTGCCTCATCGGCAATGACTGCGTGCTCGCCAACCAGGTGACCCTGGCCGGCCACGTCACACTGGGCGACTTCGCCATACTGGGGGGACTTTCCGCGATCCACCAGTTCTGCTATTTCGGCGCCTATGCCATGGCGGGCGGCGGTTCGATCATCACCAAGGACACGCCGGCCTTCGTGATGATCAATGGCAACCCGGCCAGGAGCCATGGTCTCAACCTGACTGGGCTGAAACGCCGTGGTTTCTCGAAGGACGCGATCAAGGCCCTGAGCGAGTCCTACAAACTGGTCTATCGCCAAGGGCTGACCGTCGAGCAGGCGCTGGCTGCCATCCGCAGCCGTTTTCCGCTGCCCGAGACCGAAGCCTTCGCCGCCTCCATCGAGGTGTCCTCCCGTGGCATCGTGCGCTGACGTGATGCGGTCATGACGGTGAGACGTGTCTATATCGTGGCCGGTGAGCTCTCCGGCGACAATCTGGGGACCGGCTTGATGCGCGCCCTCAAGGCACGCCACCCGGACGTGGAATTCCGTGGCATCGGCGGACCGGGAATGATCGGCGAAGGCATGGAGAGTCGCTTCCCCCTGGAAACTCTCTCGGTGATGGGCCTGGTGGAGGTGATCAAGCACCTCCCCGAGCTGATCCGCGTGCGCCGTCACCTCAGGGCGGATGCCCTGGCCTGGCAGCCGGATATCATGATCGGCATCGATGCGCCCGACTTCAATCTCGGCCTGGAAAGGCAACTGCGCGAGGCGGGCATCACCACCGCACACTATGTCAGCCCCACGGTATGGGCCTGGCGGCAGGGGCGGATCAAGGGGATCGCCCGCTCCGTCGATGCCATGCTCACCTTCCTGCCCTTCGAGGCCGCCTTCTATGCCCGTCACCGGGTGCCGGTGGCCTTCGTTGGCCATCCGCTGGCCGACGAACTGCCGCTGACTAACGATCGCGCCATGGCCCGTGCCGCGCTGGGGCTGGATGCGGACGCAGCCGTGCTGGCCTTGCTGCCGGGGTCTCGGGCCAACGAGATCCGCTTTCTCGGCGACACCTTCCTCGACGCCGCCGAGCAGCTGTGTCGAGCCCGTCCCGGGCTACAGGTGGTGATTCCCGCAGCGACGCCGAAGCGGCATGAAGAACTGAAGGCGTTGCTGGCGGCACGCCCCGGGCTCGCCGGCCGGGCACTGCTGCTCGAGGGCCGCGCCCGGGAGGCCATGGTGGCGTCCAACGCCGTCCTGCTGGTATCGGGTACCGCCGCGCTGGAGGCAATGCTCTGCCACCGCGCCATGCTGGTGGCCTACAGGATGGCACCGGCCACCCACTGGCTGGCCAGTCGGTTGGTCAAGACCGAATGGATCTCTCTGCCCAATCTGATTGCCCGGGAGACCCTGGTGCCCGAGCTGATCCAGGAAGCGGCCAGCGCATCGGCGATCGCCTTACGCCTGGGCGAAATGCTCGACGATGACGACTACCGCCTGGCACTGGAGGCGCGCTTCGCCGAGATGCATGCCGGACTGCAACGCGATGCCAGTCGCCGAGCCTGCGATGCCATCGAAGCACTGGTGGAGGGGCGGGCCCTGCCCGAGAGCGTGTCGCCCGCGAGTGCCATGGCCGCCGCAGAGGCGGGAGCGATTCCGGGAGGGAGGGCTCGGACCGATGACGCCCTGTGACCTTCCCCCCCTGGTCATCGACTACCGGGGCAGTCTGCTGGCGGGTGTCGACGAGGTGGGACGCGGGCCGCTGGCTGGCGCCGTGGTGGCCGCGGCCGTGATTCTCGACCCGGCCAGGCCCATTCTGGGGCTGGCCGACTCCAAGCAGCTGACGGCAGAGCGCCGCCAACGCCTCGACGGCCAGATTCGCGAAAAGGCCCTGGCCTTCGCCGTGGCCGAGGCGTCGGTCGCCGAGATCGATACGCTCAACATCTACCACGCCACCCATCTCGCCATGCGCAGGGCCATCGATGCCCTGGCGCCGGCGGCCGAGTATCTGCTGGTGGACGGTAATCGTCTGCCCGGGCATCATGTCCCCGGCCAGGCGGTAGTGAAGGGCGATGCCCGCCACCCGGCCATTGCCGCGGCTTCGATACTCGCCAAGGTGGCGCGCGATGCGCAGATGGTGGCCCTCGACGGCCTCTTTCCGGGCTACGGCTTTGCCCGCCACAAGGGCTATCCGACCCGCGAGCACCTGGCCGTCCTGGAGCGCCTGGGGCCGCTGCCGGAGCATCGCCGCTCCTTCGGCCCCGTCAAGCGCCAACTGGCGCTGTTCTAGGCCAATGTTCAGTACTTCCGATATTGAGGAGCGCCGGGGACAGGTCGTAGCAGGGGTCTTTTGCCATGGATGGCAAAAGTAGCGTACAGGGAGGTATTTACAGCGCCCCTGCGGAGATCTGTTGCCGAATCAGCTCCGAGCAATGTCACCAGCACCACTTTTCGCTGCCAAATCTGAGTCCGCTATGACCACGCCCTTCGTACATCTTCGCGTTCACACCGAATACTCGCTGGTCGACGGCCTGGTACGGCTCAAGCCGCTGATCAAGGCCACGGCCGAGCGGGGCATGCCCGCCCTGGCCGTCACCGACGAGGCCAACCTGTTCGGCCTGGTCAAGTTCTACCGCGGTGCCCAGGACGCCGGGCTCAAGCCGATCATCGGCGCCGACCTGTGGCTGGCCAACCCCTTCGACGAGGGCCATCCCTACCGCCTGACCCTGCTCGCCATGAACGATGTCGGCTACCGCAACCTCACCGAGCTGATTTCCCGCGGCTGGATGGAGGGGCAGCGACAGGGCAGGGCGCTCCTCGACCGCGCCTGGGTGTTCGAGCAGAGCGAGGGACTCATTGCCCTGTCCGGCGCCCGGGACGGCGAGATCGGCCGTCACCTGCTCTCCGATCACCGGGACGAGGCCCGGGCGCTGCTGGACGAGTGGAACGCCGCCTTTCCGGGACGCTTCTACCTGGAGCTGGTTCGTACCGGTCGCCCGCTGGAGGAGGAGTGCGTGCATCTCTCGGTGGCCCTGGCCACGGAGACCGGCACGCCGGTGGTGGCCACCAACGACGTGCGCTTCCTCGAGCGCGACGACTTCTGGGCCCATGAGACCCGGGTCTCCATCGGCGAGGGGCGTGCGCTGGACGACTCGCGGCGCGAGCGGCGCTACACCGAGGAGCAGTACCTCAAGAGCCCCGAGGAGATGGCTGACCTCTTCTCGGACATTCCCGCTGCGCTCGAGAACAGCCTGATGATCGCCGCGCGCTGCAGCGTGGACGTGCGGCTGGGCGAGATATTCCTGCCCGAGTTTGAGATTCCCGAGGGCATGACCCAGGACGAGTTCTTCCGCAAGGTATCCCACGACGGCCTCACCGAACGCCTTGACTTCCTGTTCCCGGCGGAGCGCTATCCGCGGGGCGGGGCGGAGTATGCCGAAATCGACGCCCGCTACCGCAAGCGGCTGGATTTCGAACTCGACATCATCATCCAGATGGGTTTCCCCGGCTACTTCCTGATCGTGATGGACTTCATTCAGTGGGCCAAGGACAACAATGTCCCCGTGGGGCCGGGGCGTGGCTCCGGCGCCGGTTCGCTGGTGGCCTACGCCCAGAAGATCACCGACCTCGACCCGCTGGAGTATGACCTGCTGTTCGAGCGTTTCCTCAACCCCGAACGGGTCTCGATGCCCGACTTCGACGTCGACTTCTGCATGGAGAAGCGCGACCGGGTCATCGAGTACGTGGCCGACCGCTACGGGCGCAACGCCGTGTCCCAGATCGTCACCTTCGGCACCATGGCCGCCAAGGCGGTGGTGCGCGACGTGGCGCGGGCCCAGGGCCGGCCCTACTCGCTGGGCGACAAGCTCTCCAAGCTGATCCCCTTCGAGGTGGGCATGACGCTGGCCAAGGCGATCGAGGCCGAGCCGGCGCTGAAGGAGTTCATCGACAACGATGACGAGGCCCAGGAAATCTGGGAGATGGCGATCAAGCTGGAGGGGATCACCCGCGGTACCGGGAAGCACGCCGGCGGCGTGGTCATCGCCCCCACCAAGCTCACCGATTTTGCGCCGCTGCTGTGCGACGAGGAGGGCAACGGCCTGGTCGTTCAGTTCGACAAGAACGACATCGAGGAGGCCGGGCTGGTAAAGTTTGACTTCCTGGGCCTGCGGACCCTGACCATCATCGACTGGGCGCTGGAGATGGTCGACAAGGTGAGGGCGGCGGCCGGCCAGGGGGCGCTGAACATCGACACCATCCCGCTGGATGACGCCCCCACCTTCGAGATGCTCAAGCGCGCCGAGACCACGGC
>SKVX01000187.1 GCA_007129225.1 Halomonas sp. | reverse complement strand
ACCTGCTCAGCGTCATCACGCGAATTTGTGACGCCCTGGGTGTGATGCTGCTGGCCGGGGTCCTGGTGTTGATCGTTGCCGCCATCGTGGTGCGTGACATCATCGGGCTGAGCATGCCCTGGACGGAGGAGGTCGCGACACTGCTGGCCATCTACGCGGTGGGGTTCGGTTCACTCTCCGCCTGGGTGCGGGGCGAGCACCTGCTGGTCGACCTTTTCAGTCACCGGATGGGTGCCCTGGCCCGGCATATCCAGTACCGGCTCGTGGCCCTGCTGTCGGCGGGTTTCTTCGGCCTGGCGGCCTACGGTTCCCTTGCCATGTCGATCGCCAGCGCCAATAACCGCACCGTCTCCCTGGGCATCAGTTTCTCCTATCTCTATTACGGGATCTTCATCGGCTTTGCCGGCATGACGCTGCTGGCCAGCTGGCAGGCCCTGCGGGGACCGGTCGAATGGAACTCGGTGGCGGGTTCATCCCAGGAGGCGGACTGATGCAGGAGCTGATGATTTTCGTTGGTGGCCTGCTGTTGCTGATGGCCATTGGCCTGCCGGTGGTGGTGGCAATCGGTATCACCTCCTTCATTGCGCTGGGTATCACCGGGGCCGGCGGCCTACCGGTGGAACTGCTGTCGCTGCGCATGGTGCAGACGCTGAACAACTTCACCCTGCTGGCGATTCCGCTGTTCATCCTGGCGGCCAACATCATGAACACCGGCTCCACTACCACCCGTATTTTCGACTTCGCTACCGCACTGGTCGGCTTTACAAAGGGTGGGCTGGGCCATGCCAATGTGGTGGCCAGCTCGATTTTTGCCACCATGTCCGGCACGGCGGTAGCCGATGCGGCCGGCCTCGGTAGCATCGAGATCAAGGCCATGAAGGAGCGGGGCTACGACCTGGGCTATTCGGCGGGCATCACGGCGGCATCCAGCGTCATCGGCCCCATCCTGCCGCCGAGCATTGCGCTGGTGGTCTACGGCTGGCTGGCCAATGTCAGCATCGGGGCCCTGTTCATGGCGGGACTGGTGCCCGGCATGCTCATGGCACTGCTGCTGATGGGGATGACGTTGGTGCTGGGTGCCGGCAAGCGGGTCGCCATGCCACCGGCGACACCGTTCGATGGCAAGGAAGTCCTGCGCACCGGCAAGCGGGCCATATTGCCGCTGATGATGCCGGCGATCATTGTAGGCGGCATCTGGACCGGTTTCTTCACGCCCACCGAGGCAGGGGCGGTGGCCTCGCTCTACGCCATCATCCTGGGCACGCTGGTCTATCGCGACCTCAAGCTTCGTGACCTCTATGCCTCCTTCATTCGTACCCTGATGTTCAGCGCCGCCATTCTGCTGATCATCGCGGTCTCCAGCTTCTACGGCTGGATTCTGGTTCGCATCGGCATCCCCCAGGCACTGGCCGGGCAGGTGGCGGGCGTCGACATGCCGACGATCCTGTTGCTGCTCGCCTTCGCACTGTTCTTCCTGGTGGTGGGCTGCTTCATGTCGGTGATCGAGAGCATTCTGATCTTTACACCGATCGTGGTGCCAGCGGCGTTGGCCGCCGGCCTGGATCCGATCCACTTCGGCATCATCATGGTCATCACCCTGTCGGTGGGGGTCATCACCCCGCCATTCGGCACGGTACTGTTCCTGATGGTGGGCATCACACGGCTGCGCTATTCGCAGATCGTGCTCTCGATATTGCCATTCCTGATCCCGATCCTGGCTACCATCCTGATCCTGATCGCGCTGCCCGGGCTCGTCACCTGGCTGCCGGGGATCATGGGCTACTGAATCATGGGAACGCTAATACTCAACTGCCTGTCTGATGTCCGAATACCGTCGGGAGTTCGATATGCTTGCCAGCATCGCGCGGTTCTTTCAGGAAGCCCTTGCCGAGCCGGAGTCCAGCCCGGATCCTGCGCCGACCCTCGAGCTGGCCGCCGCCGCGCTGCTGTGCGAGGTGATGCGCGCCGACTACCACACCGACCAGGCGCAGCTCGATGCTCTGCGGCACCTGCTCAAGCATCATTTCCATCTGCAGGATGCCGCCGTCGAGGAGCTAATGGACCTGGCCAGGGAGGAGGTCGAGACATCCGTGGATCACTACCAGTTCGTCAGCCTCGTCAAGCAGCACTACTCCTATGACCAGCGCTGTGAGCTGGTCAGGATGATGTGGCTGCTGGCCTACGCAGATGCGGACGATGGGCACAACGCTCTGGAGGAGCATCGTATCCGCAGGCTGGCGGATCTGCTGCATGTCAGCCACTCCGACTTCATCCGTGCCAGACTCCACGTCCAGAACGCTGCGGGCCGCTCCTAGGCACTCCCGGGTTGTCCAGTCAATGCGTTGTCTACGCGAACCGGGCCCCTGAGCCCGGCGTTCGATCGATACCTTGATCCGCCTCAGGGCGCGCGGGAAAGCGTCGGCGCCGGGCCGGCGGCGCTGATAGAATGAGCCTTCGCCTTCGGTCGGGAGTCGGGGGCACCGTCTGCGCAACCTGGAGGAGTGGCATGTCTCGCGAAACCATCGTACTGGGGGCCGGCATGGTCGGGGTCTCCATTGCCTGGCACCTTGCCCGCCGTGGCCGGTCGGTTCTCCTGATCGACCGCCGCCCGCCGGGTCGGGAGACTTCGTTCGGCAACGGTGGCCTGATTCAACGCGAGGCGGTGCGGCCCTACCCCTTTCCCCAGGGGCTGGGCAAGCTGCTGTCCGTCCTCCCCAATCGCCGGGTGGATATCCGCTATAACCTCCGTGGCATGCTGGAAGCCGCCGGGCCACTGTTCGGCTATTGGCGCCACTCGATGCCCCGGCGTCATGCGCGCATCATTTCCGAATATGCCTCCCTGATCATGCTGTCGACCCAGGAGCACGAGCCGATGATCGAGGCCGCAGCTGCCGGTGGCCTGATCAGGAAGGATGGCTGGCTCGAGGTCTATCGCAGCCAGGCCGGGCTGGATGCGCGCCTCGAGGAGGCCCGTGACGCTGCCGAGCGCTTCGGGGTGACCCATGAGGCACTGGACAGGCGTGGGCTCCAGCAACGCGAGCCCCAGCTCTCCGACAGGGCAATCGGTGCCATACACTGGACGAACTCCTGGGGCGTCGAAGACCCAGGCGGCCTGGTGGCGGCCTACGCCCGCAGCTTCGAGCACGAGGGCGGCCGCTTCCTGCAGTCCGAGATCCTGGATGTCAGTCGCAATGGCCGGCACTGGCGGGTGGATACCGACGGGGGGGGCCATGAGGCTCAGGAGGTGGTAGTGGCCCTGGGCCCCTGGGCCGGCGGCTGGATGAAACGCCTTGGCTATCGCATGCCGACCTTCGTCAAGCGGGGCTACCACATGCACTATGCTGCCGATGAAGCCCGACAACTGCATTACTGGCTGGCCGATGCCGAAGTCGGCTACATTCTGGCGCCCATGCGCGCCGGCATTCGCCTGACGACCGGTGCAGAGCTCAAGCCTCTCGACGCGCCGCCCCACCATGGCCAGCTCGATGCCGCCGAGCGAGAGGCTCGAAGGCTCTATCCCTCACTGGGCGAGCGCCTCGACCCTGAGCCCTGGAAGGGTGCGCGCCCCTGCCTCTCGGACATGAAGCCGGTCATCGGCCCGGCACCGCGGCACGACGGCCTGTGGTTTGCCTTCGGTCATGGGCACCAGGGGTTTACGATGGGCCCGGTCACAGGCCGGGTGATGGCCGAAATGATGGAGGGGGAGGCGCCGGTGGTGGAGATGTCGCCGTTCCGTGCCGATCGCTTCGGCCACTGAGGGCTCGCCTCCTGTCAGTTACCGCTCGAACGTTGGCGGCGCCTGCGCAGCAGGTGATGCATGAACTTGATAACCAGGGTCATCACATAGACGACCCAGCCGGCCGTGGCGAGGACGTTGAACAGCAGCATCTTCTGCTGTCCGCTCAGCGGGCCGATCAGCGTTTCGATCAGGCCGCCCAGCAGCAGGGCCAAGGCCATTGGCAGCGCCAGGATGTGCATCCACATTTCGGTCCGGCGCTTGCGTACGTGATAGCGACTGAGATGGACGCGAAAGGGGCGGTGGACGAAGCTGACCAGTATCATGGCGCCCAGGGCGAGCAGGGCGGCCAGGGTAGGCTCGATGCTGTCGAGGCGGGCGGAAATACTGATCGACCAGAAGACCAGAATCCACATCAGGCCGGCCAGAATGGCGACGATATCGGCGTAGTGGCGAACCCTGGGCATGGCAACGACTCTTGCAGTGAAAACGGCGTCGATGATACGGCAATTCGGCACTGCATGCTGCGGTTTGGGGCGCCATCACCGAAGATTGTCTTGCGGCGTAGCGGGGTGCCGTCACTCGGGGCAACTGGCGTGACGCCTCGATGGTGCGCCAAGTCAGCCTCGCCTTGCGTTATACTGTCGCCCGCCATTCCCTGCCGATCCCAGCCGACTACCGCTGACAACAGGACATGCCGTGAACGCTATTACCCTGACCCGACCCGACGACTGGCACCTTCACCTGCGCGATGGTGAAGTGCTGCAGGCCGTGGTGCCCGCCACTGCTCGGCAGATGGGCCGTGCCATCATCATGCCCAACCTGACGCCCCCGGTGACCACCACCGATCAGGCGCAGGCGTATCGCGAGCGGATCCTGGCGGCCAGGCCCCAGGGCTCCGGTTTCGAGCCATTGATGACCCTCTACCTCACCGACGATACGCCGCCGGAGGAGATCGAGCGTGCCCACGCCAGCGGCATGATCCATGCCGTCAAGCTCTATCCGGCCGGAGCGACGACCAACTCGGCGTCCGGCGTGACGGATCTGGCGCATTGCGATGCGGCGATCGCCGCCATGGCCCGCTTGGGCATGCCGCTGCTGGTTCACGGCGAGGTCACCGATAACGAGATCGATATCTTCGACCGCGAGGCGGTCTTCATCGAGCGGGTCATGAAGCCGCTGCTGGAGCGGCACCCGACTCTCAAGGTGGTCTTCGAGCACATCACCACCGCCGATGCCGCTGCTTTCGTAGCCCAGGCGCCGGCCAACGTGGCCGCAACCATCACCGCCCACCACCTGCTGTTCAACCGCAACCACATGCTGGTGGGGGGGATCCGTCCGCACTACTACTGCCTGCCGATCCTCAAGCGCGAGCGCCATCGTGAAGCGTTGCTGGCGGCGGCGACTTCGGGTAGCGGCAAGTATTTCCTGGGGACCGATAGTGCTCCCCATGCCCAGGGAGACAAGGAGTCCGCCTGTGGCTGCGCGGGGGCCTATACGGCACCGGCCGCCATCGAGCTGTATGCCATGGCCTTCGAGCAGGCTGGTGCCCTGGAAAAGCTGGAGGGTTTTGCCAGTCACCACGGCCCCGATTTTTACGGCCTTCCGCGCAATGCCGATACGGTGACGTTGGTGCGCGAG
Source organism: Halomonas sp. (assembly GCA_007129225.1). Taxonomy (GTDB): domain Bacteria; phylum Pseudomonadota; class Gammaproteobacteria; order Pseudomonadales; family Halomonadaceae; genus Halomonas. The sequence continues at coordinate 3,795 of SKVX01000187.1, read as the reverse complement.
ACCTGGGAGCTGCCCCAGTCGCTTCCTTATATACCGGGCCAGCGGATCGTGCCCCTCAAGGCGGGCGAAGCCCTGGGCTGGAAACTGCGTGACTGATACCCCTGCTACCCCGACGGCAGTGCCGGGGTCAGGCCCTGGCGCCTCAGAAAATCGATGCCCGCGCCAATGGCGCGGCCACTGGTCAGGAAGCTAGTGATATGGCCCCGCAGGGGTTGACGATAGAGCTCGCTCTCTATGCCGGCCTGCTGCAGGAGGGCGTGGAAATCGGTCGCATGATCAATCGGTACCAGGCGGTCCCAGGTGCCATGGAAGAGAAAGAAGGGCGGGGCGTCCGGTGATATGTGGCGAGCCGGTGACGCGAGCTCGTATTGCTCGGGTACTTCCGCCCGCTTGCCGCCAAGAAACTCCACCACCAGACGGCCATCGTCGAATTTGAACAAGTCGCTGGGCGTCCCTCCGGCCAGTACTGCCGCGAGTCGCGCATGCTCCCCCCCGTAGGGTTGCGAGAGCGACCCCTCGGCGCCCTTGAGTGCCAGCAGGCTGACGAGGTGGGCGCCAGAGGAGTAGCCGACCCCGACGATTCGGTCGCTATCGATGCGCCAGCCTTCCTCGTCCGCTTTCCGGTGCAGCCAGGCCATGGCCTGCTGCAGGTCGTGCAACTGGGCGGGAAACGGATATGCCGGGGCAAAGCGATATTGAACGTTGGCCACTACGAAACCCTCGCTGGCCAGCCGTTCGGCGATACCTCTCATGTCCTGCGGGGTGCGGTTCTGCCAGCCGCCGCCATGGACGACCAGGGCGGCCGGCCGGCGTGTCTGGCCGGGCGTATCGGGAAGGTAGATATCGGCGCCGAGCGGTTCTGGCCAGTCGGCGGGGGTATAGGTCTGGCGACTCAATCGCTGGAAGGTGTAGGGCGGTAGCGCCGAGGCGTCCTGAGTGGCTGATGTCAGCGGCGCAGGGCTGGTCAGAGGTGTGATGGTGCAGCCGCCGCTTGCCAGCAGAGGGAGGCTGGCGGTGATTGCCAGCAACAGCCTTCGCAACCACCCGGAAGATGGCATGGTTATCCGACAGCCGCCCTGGGCTTGCCGGCTTCCACGTCCTGGGGTGCCGGGTCGGCCAGGCGAGCCACCATGGTTTCGACCATGCGTGCGGAGTGAGCGGCCGCCTTGTGCAGGAACTCCTCGAAGGAGAGGTGGTTGTTGTCGCCGCCGGCGATATCCGACAGGGAGCGGATGATCACGAAGGGGCATCCATAGAGGTGACAGGTCTGGGCGATGGCTGCGGCCTCCATCTCGGCCGCCAGCATCGTGGGAAAGCGCGTGCGCGTCTTGAGGACCAGTTCGGGGCAGGCCATGAAGACATCGCCGGTGGCGATAAGGCCTTCCACCACGCGGACTTCACCCAACGCCTCGACACACTCCCGGGCGACCTTCACCAGGCGCTCATCGGGCAGGTAGGCCGCCGGCATCTTGGGCACCTGACCGTGTTCATAGCCGAATACCACGGCATCCACGTCGTGATGCCGCACCTCGCTGGACACTACCACATCGCCGATTTCCAGGCCTTCCCCGAATCCCCCCGCAGAGCCGGTGTTGATGATCGCTTCGGGCTTGTAGACATCCAGCAGCAGGGTGGTGCCGATGGCGGCATTCACCTTGCCGATCCCGGACTGCAGAATCACCACATCGACGCCATGCAGCATGCCATGGTGGAAGGTGCAGCCCACGTGAGAGCGGGTGCGGCGACCTTCCAGCAGAGAGGCGAGGTAGTCGACCTCCTGGGCCATGGCGCCGATGATGCCGATGCGTTTCATCTTTGGGGGTGTCTCCGGTGTCACTGGGTCAGGGGGAGGCAATGCCGTCGAGCCGTCATCAGGCCTATGCCGCGAAGACCTGGGTCCATTCGCTGCGCTTGGCCAGGAAGCCGCGCGCAATCTGCTTGGCGCCTTCCAGGCTGTGGCTCGCTGCCCAGCCGCACTGCATCTCGTTGCAGGCGGGAACCTCGTCGGCTTCAAGCACGTCTTCCAGGGTTTTCTGCAGTAGGTTCAGTACGTCGTCATAGTCTTCGTGATTGATCAGCGCCACATAGAAGCCGGTCTGGCAGCCCATGGGGCTGATGTCGACGACGCGATCGGAGTGGTTGCGTGACAGCTCCGCCATCAGGTGCTCCAGGGAGTGCAGCGAAGGCATCTCCATGTGTTCCTGGTTGGGTTGGCAGATACGCATGTCGTACTTGTGGATCGTGTCGCCGTTGAGGCCTGTCTTGATGTCGGCCAGGCGCACGTAGGGAGCCTTCACCTTGGTGTGATCCAGGTTGAAGCTTTCGACGTTCATCTTGTCGCTCATGAGCGGCCTCGGGGCTGAAAAAGGGAGTGCGTATTCTACCCGAGGTGTGCGCTCTTGTCAGGCGCCGGGAGTGCGTCGGATTTGACCGGATTTCGCAGCAGGTCAGCGTTAAGTCCTAGGTCTGGGCAGACAGTGCCTCCTGTTCCATGGCGTCATGCATCTCGGCGGCGAGCAACGTGTTTTCCAGCAGCGAGGCAATGGTCATTGGGCCGACGCCGCCGGGGACGGGGGTTATCCAGGCGGCACGTTCGGCCGCGCTGGTGAAGTCGACGTCGCCCACCAGGCGCCCGTCCTCCTCGCGGTTGATGCCCACGTCGATGACGATGGCATCGTCGCGCACCCATTCGCCCTTCACCAGGCCGGGCTTGCCCACTGCCACTACCAGAAGCTCGGCACGCCTGACGTGCTCCTCCAGGTTGCGGGTGAAGCGGTGGCACACCGTCGTGGTGCAGCCGGCCAGCATCAGTTCCAGTGCCATCGGGCGGCCGACGATGTTGGAGGCGCCGACCACGGTGGCATCGAGGCCGCGCACCTTGAGGCCGCTGGCCTGCAGCAACGTCATCACTCCCTTGGGCGTGCAGGGACGCAGCATCGGCAGTCGCTGGGCGAGGCGCCCGAGATTATAGGGGTGGAAGCCGTCGACATCCTTGTGGGGCAGGATTCGCTCGAGTATGGGGCGGGCGTCGAGATGGTCGGGCAGCGGGAGCTGCACGAGAATGCCATCGACCCTCGGGTCGGCATTCAGGTCATCCACCATGTTTTCCAGCGCCAGCTGGGATGTCTCTGCCGGCAGGATGTGCAGGAAGGAGAGGATGCCGGCTCGCTCGCAGTCACGGTGCTTGTTGTTGACGTAGACCCGGGAGGCCGGGTCGTCGCCCACCAGTACGACGGCCAGGCCGGGGGTCCGCTTGCCGTCCGCATGGCGTCTCTCGACCTGGCGAGCAACCTGTTGGCGGACCTGGGCGGCAATGGCCTTGCCATCGATGAGTTGGGCGGACATTGTGTCTTCCTCGTGCTTTGATGGTGGGCTGGCCGGCGTTAGCGTCACCTGCGGCGGAGGCTGGCCGGTGCAGGAAGGGGGCTGATTTTCGCATGCCGGGGCCGCCAGGCAAAGCGTAAAAAAGGCCCGGCCAGTCAAGCCGCTATTGACCCCGGAGGATTCTCGCGTAGAATACGCAGCGCTCGATGAGGCCTTGTGGCGGCATCGGGGCCGTGCGAAGACCGGCGGGGTGTAGCGCAGTCTGGTAGCGCGCCTGCTTTGGGAGCAGGATGTCGGGGGTTCGAATCCCTCCACCCCGACCACAACTTCTTGTTTGTGCGAAGGAAATTGCTCAATCAGGGTTGCGGTCAGACGCCATGGAACGTAGAATGCGCCCATAGCTCAACCGGATAGAGCAACGGCCTTCTAAGCCGAGGGTCACAGGTTCGAGTCCTGTCGGGCGCGCCATTT
>SKVX01000006.1 GCA_007129225.1 Halomonas sp. | reverse complement strand
GGATGCTCGAGCCAGGTCGCCAGCCACAGGCCGCTTCCCTCGAGTCGCTGGTGCCACATCTCGCGCCAAGCATCACCCACGATGGTGGGATCGGGGGGCAGAGAGTTGTAGGCAAACATGGTGGATGCCCAGGAAAGGTTGTCCCCCAGCAGACAGCCTCCCATGTAGTGGACATCATCGGCATAGCGGTCGTCGGTGGAGCAGACGCTGACCACCGCCTTGAGCTCAGGGGGCCGCCGGGCGGCGAGCTGAAGCCCATTGAAGCCGCCCCAGGAGATGCCGATCATGCCGACATTGCCGTCGCACCAGGGCTGGTCGGCAATCCAGCGCAGTATCGCCTCGCCGTCCGTCAACTCCTGCTCCAGGTATTCATCCTCGAGAACCCCGCCTGAGTCGCCGCTGCCTCGCAGATCGACGCGCAAGGCGGCATAGCCATGGCCGGCAAAATAGTGGTGGTGCATGGCGTCGCGTTTCGCCGAGCCGTCGCGCAGCCGGTAGGGGATGTACTCGAGGATGGCCGGCACCGGGTTTTCATTCGCTCCTTCGGGCAGCCAGAGGCGCGCATTCAGCTGCACGCCATCGGGCATGGGAATCCAGACAGGATCCCGATACTCGACCGAATGGGGAAATTCGTTCACGACTCTCATCAAGGCCCTCCCGTGACTGACTGGAAAAGCGAGTCATATTGCCCTGGCTCAACTCGAGGAGGAGATTGGCTCGATATCAAACGACAGCATCTCCCGGCACTCTTCGATGCGGGAGAGCAGGTCGGCATGGGATTCGCCGCCGATGAAGAGCACCCCGAGCTCGTAGGAGAAGCTGTCCTGATGCATCAGCGTGGATAGCCGCATGCATTCGCTCACCTTGAGCTCGACCTTGGCCCCGGGGAATGTCTCCTCGACTCGGCGAACCTCTTCATCGGTCGGCATGCGACGAACCACGCCATCCTCGAAGACGCGCAGCATCTGCTTGGCGGCAACGGGATACTGCCCCTGCCGGTACGGCATCCGTGGTTTGATGCCAAGCGCCGTGTCGACCATCACCTGGAAGTGGGGCGCGCCATCCACCAACTGGTAGATGGCGGCATGGGAGCGCGACAGGCGAGGATTGATCTCAAGCACCCAGATGCGGCCGCTCTCCGTCTCGTGGTAGAACTCGATATTGAAGGGGCCGTTATCGAAGCCAAGCTGCCTGATGACCGCCCGGGTGTAGCTTACCATTCGCTGCTGCACGGGCTCGGGCAGGCGCGAGGGATATTCATAGCGCAGCAGCACCGAGCGATGGGTTTCATCGCGGACGGAGTCGACCATACCGCTGCCGGTGAGATGGACTACCCCGTCCTGTACGTAACCCTCCAAGGTACACTGGTTGCCGGCAGAGATGATGGCCTCCGCGATGCAATGATGCCCGGTCACCCAGGCCACCTCGTCGGGCAAGTCGGCGTAGGAACAGACTTCATCGAACGGCTTGCCGAAACGACCGATGCCCTGGCGGATACACGGCAGGACCTCACGCAGCTGTTCCGGTGTGTCGATACGAAAGCCCAGATGCGATGAGTGAGCCTTGATCGGCTTGATCCAGAACGGATAGTCGATCTCGACCTTTTCGATAGCGCGGTCGTCAAAGGGGTCCACAGCCTGGAAAGGCGGCACGCACTCGGGTATGACGCGCTGCTGCTCGATTCGACTCCAATACTTGTGTTCGCACTTCAGCACCGCTTCCAGAGAGGGCCCCGGGAGTCCCAGACGCCGCCTCAATACCGGTACCAGTGCGCTGGTCGGGAAATCCCAGTAGCCGACGATGGCGTCCACGGAGCCGTCGAAACGCGCCACCTCGTCCAGCGCATCAGTGACCAGGCGTTCGAAGGGGTACTCGGCGGCATGGACCACCTCATCGAGCGACAGCAGGCTATGAAAAGAATAGTCCCTGGCCTGGTTGAGCATAGGCAGCAAATGCCTGCCGAGGCCGTCGTAGCCAACCACGAAAACGTTCCAGCTCATGCGTGCTCACTCCTTGTGGAAATTCCCCTCGCCAAGCCCAAGACGTAAGCACTACTGTCGGCCCTTTTCTGCCGAGCCAGCGAACACCGGCAGCCTCACGCCAATCATTACCGCTCATTCCAATCGATAGGTATCACCGCCGACCTCGACTTCCCGGATGTCGGCGAATGAAACCATCACCCCCTGGATGTCGCCGGGCTCCCCATCGTGCTCAGTCAGCGTCGTCTCGGGAATGACCTTCACCCCGGTTGCCCCGACATGCTGAACCCGCGCCGAGAAACGCTTGCCCTCGCGCTCCACCACCACTCGCTCACCAAACATGCAGCGCCCTATCTGAACCAACAGCTCGGCTTCACTCACACGATTGACGGCCATGTCTCTCCTCCCTGATTCGTTTGCCCTTCATTGCTTGCCTATCCCACTGACAAGCGAAAAGCTCATGAATTCACCCCGCTGCTAGTACTGTAGGCAATTCTCCCGACCTCCACCCGCGAACCGAACCACCCTGGATACCGGTGGCTATCCCACTGGCGCTGACGCTATCCTTTACCGACTCTCGTCAGTTCCTCATGGCCCTGCGCACAGTTGATTGACACCGCACACTCCCAGGAAGCCCACATGCCCCTCAGCAAGACCCGATCCAGCTTCTATCGTCGCCTCTACGTGGCACACCTGGTCAGGACCGGCATCGCCAGCGTGCCGGCCATCATCGAGGCAACCGGCATGCCGCGACGCACCGCCCAGGACACCATCACGGCTCTGGAGGAACTTGATATCCGCTGCGAGTTCGAACCCGAGACCGGCGGAAGGCACAATATCGGACGCTATGTGATACGCGACTGGGGCCCCATCTCCCCGGAATGGGTCTCCGCCAATGCCGACCGGCTTGGCCAAGCTCTCGGCTACCCTGCCATGCCATGAGCCGTATGCGTTACATCCCGCCGCTACCGCTGCAACATCGCCGGTGCAGGCGCGTCTGTCTGAAGGTCGCCGGGCTAAGGCCCGCCTTGCTGATGGTCGCACTGCTGTCTGCGGGCGGCTGCGCCAGCAATGCAACGCTGCAGTCGCCCGGCCCGGGCGCCGAGGAGCCAAGGCTCACGACACACCAGGTCGTTGCCGACGATGGCTACCAGCTTCCGCTACGCCATTGGCCCACACATGACGAAACCGGCAGCGTGGTCCTGGCGGTACATGGCTTCAATGACCATGCCGGTAGCTTCGATGTGCTTGCCGACGCCCTGACCCGCCAGGGCGTGGAAGTCTATGCCCATGACCAGCGTGGCTTCGGCACCACCGAACAGCGCCGCCTGTGGGCGGGGCATCAGCGACTGAGCGATGACGTGGTGCTGCTCGCAGACCTGCTGCGCGAACGCCACCCCCACACGCCGCTCTACCTGATCGGCAAGAGCATGGGAGCGGCTATCGTGATACTCGCCATGACCGATGACGACCCTCCCCCCGTGGATGGCAGCGTATTGATCGCCCCCGCCGTGTGGGGGCGAGAAGCGATGCCATGGTATCAACGGATGGGCCTGTGGCTCGGCGTTCGCCTGATACCGCAGGTGTCCTTTTCGGTACGCACCACCCGGCGCATGGGAATCGAGCCCACCGATGATGAAGCGATCAAGCGCCAGTTGGCCCAGGACCCACTGATCCTGCGCAGCGCCCGCGTCGACACCCTGGCCGGCTTGACCCAGGCAATGGGAAGGGCCCTGGAAGCCGCCAGCGAACTGCCTGGGCCGACACTGATCCTCTATGGCGACGAAGACCAGGTCATCCCCGCCGAGGCATTCTGCGCCCTGCTGGAGAACCTGCCTGAACCAGCTCCGACCGAGACACCTGTCTGGCGCATGGCGCTCTACCCGGACGGCTACCATATGCTGACCCGCTATACGCAACGCGCTCGCACTGAGCAGGATATCGTCGCCTGGCTGACCAATCCGGCTGGTCCCCTGCCCTCCGGCCATGAGACGAGCCGCGACCAGGCCGAAGAGGCGCTTTGCCGATGAGGTGGGCGTCGAATCGATGCACTGCAAACGGCAGTATGCCTTGAGCATGATCACCACACCTGTGGTTGACATGTGACGAGATAGGGCGGAGTGTCGTTGGATGAGCGTTGATCGGCACGGAACCGCCAACCATGACAACGGCTCGTTCGACGAGCCTATCGAGTCGTTCGATGCCGTCATCGAAAGACTTTCCGCCGCGCACGACATTGCAGCGGCTTCTCCCGTATTCGAGGTGATAGATACGGGATACCCCCTGATGCTTGGAGTCAGGGAGGCTGGTAGCGATTTACACTCCCCCTCATGGCGACCCGGTCGCTACCCAGGTCGAAGGCCTGAACCCGATACCCTTCTGGCCGGGGCCAAGGGTAATTATCCAACCCTTCGGTCTTGGCAAAGCACGCCAATCCGCTCATTGCGCGAATGCTTCCTGCTCACCGACCTTCTCAACGTGCTGGGCCGGCCGAGAGTCCAGCCGCTGAACGGGATCGAGTCATGCGGCTGACCCGGCATAGCGGGGCGTCGAGGCGATATCCGAAGATGCCTGACTGGCAAGCGCGACAAGTCTGCTCGTGATCGAGCATCAATTTCCTGCATAAGGAAGAAGGAGAACAACCTATGTCGATTGCAACAGAAACCCCGGTGAACAGGGATGTTTCCAGCTGGACCGACCCGACAATGGACTCGGTCAAGGGAACTGAAACGCCCAAGGACCCCAGCAAGGGGTATATCGCGCTGCTGGGATGGAGCGTCAATGCCATCAAGGCCGCACAGAAGTTTGATCGACGCTACGTGGTGGTGGCACCCGACTGGGCCGCCGATTTCTGTGAAGCCAACAAGATCCCTTACATGCAATGGGACTTCCTGCGCCTGAACGATCGCTCCATGGAGATTGCGCAACGACTCAAGGAAGAAGGCGTTGACGTGGCCATACCGCTGTTCGAGGAAACCGTCGAATGGTCGGGTGCTATCAACTCCGTCCTGATGGACAATCCCCGCATGTTCGGGCAATCCATCCTGTTCAGGGACAAGGCTCTGATGAAGCGACGCGCCCAGCTGGGCGGCATTCGCGTGGGAATCTTCGAGGAAGCCCACGAGAAAGAAGACATCATCCGCTTCATGAAACGTGTCAACCAGACGCTGCTCAAGCTCGACGGCGACCCCGACGACCCGATTCATGTCAAGGCTTTCGACAAGGCCGGCTGTCTCGGACACCGCATGATCCGCAAACTCGAGGAGATCGAGAACATACCGGCCGAAGAGTACCCCTTGCTGATGGAGAGCCACCTTGATGGCTGGGAGTTTGCCGTGGAGGCCTGGATCCATGATGGCAAGATCAAGTTCCTCAATATCTCCGAATACGTGACCCTGGGGTATTCGGTATTCGTTCCTGCCACACGGGAACTCGAGAGCTGGCGCGATGCCATCACCAAGCAGATCGAGAAGCTGATCAAGACGTTTGACATCCAGTTCGGCCTGATCCATCCCGAGTACTTCGTGGCGGCGGATGGTGAGATGTATTTCGGTGAGGTTGCCTATCGCCCACCCGGCTTCAAGGCCTTCGAGCTCATCGAACGCGCCTACGGATTCAGTGCCTATCAGGCATCGATGCTGGTTTTCGACCCCAAGAGCACCAAGGAGGAGGTCGATGCCTTCTTCCCTCGGGAAGTGGTCGACGCGAAAGGCTATGCGGGTTGCTTTGGCGTCTACCCCAGGCGCCGTGTCGTCAGCAAGCTGGAAATGCCGAAGGAAACCGTCGAACACCCGTATTTCGAGTCCCACGAGCTGGTGGCGCCGGCCGAAGAGACGGTGCCGGACCGGTCGGCCTTCGGCACGCACTGGGGGCTCATCTTTTTCTTCGGTGACGACCCCATCAAGATGCGGGATCTGCTCAAGGCCCAAGAGGAGCTGGACTTCTACGTCTAGCCACTCGTTCTACGCTGACTCACATCTCAAGGCTGATGTGACCAGAGACAGGGTTCATGCTCTGCCCTTCTTCTTGCAAGCAGGCTCCTAAGCAGGCGATACGGTCCTTTTCTGACGTGCGGGCAGCTCCTCAAGGCCACAGCCGGTGCCAGCGACTCCGCCTATAAAAAAGCGGCGGGCAAATGCCCGCCGCAAAACGATCAGAACAGCGCTGACCGAGAGAGTTGCCTAGTTGAATCAGATCTCGAAGCCGCGACCGAAGTCCTCGCAGGAAAGCGCCATCAGCGGCTCTGCCCCGGCCTGCATCATGGCGGCATGGGCGCGGGTGCGCGGCAACAGGCGCGTGAAGTAGAAGCGCGCGGTCTTGATCTTGGCTTCGTAGAAGGCCGCATCGTCGCTGCCGGCGGCGATTGCCGCAGCGGCCTGCTTCGCCGCACGGGCGAAGAGGTAGGCCAGGGTCACGTAGCCGGAGTACATCAGGTAATCGACGCTGGCGGCGCCCACTTCCTCACGATCGGCCATGGCCTTCATGCCGATGCCCATGGTCAGCTCGCCCCATTCGGCGTTCAGCTTGGCCAGCGGCCCGGTGAATTCGGCCAGCTCGGCATTCTCGGCCTCGGCCTGGCAGAACTTGTGGATCTGCTTGGTAAAGACCTTGAGCGTCTCGCCCTGACTCATCAGCACCTTGCGGCCCAGCAGGTCGAGGGCCTGAATGCCCGTCGTGCCCTCATAGAGCCGGGTGATACGCGCATCGCGCACCAGCTGCTCCATGCCCCACTCCTGGATGAAACCGTGGCCACCGAAGACCTGTACACCTTCGTTGGTGGCCTCGAAGCCCACCTCAGTCAGGAACGCCTTGACGATGGGCGTCAGCAGGCCCAGCAGCACCTCCGCCTGCTCGCGCTCGGCGGCATCCTGGCCATGCTCGACGATATCCAGCATCTGAGCGGTATACAGCACCAGCATGCGGCCACCTTCGGCGAAGGCCTTCTGGGTCAGCAGCATGCGACGCACGTCGGGATGCACGATGATCGGATCAGCGGGCAGCTTGGGCGCCTGGGGGCCGGAGAGCGCCCGCATCTGCAGCCGGTCACGAGCATAGGCCAGGGCGTTCTGGAAGCTTGCCTCGGTCAGGCCCAGGCCCTGGATACCCACGCCCAGCCGGGCCGCATTCATCATGGTGAACATGCAGGCCAGGCCCTTGTTGGGCGGCCCCACCAGGTAGCCGCGGGAGCCATCGAAGTTCATCACGCAGGTGGCGTTGCCGTGGATGCCCATCTTGTGCTCCAGGGAGCCGCAGGAAACGCCGTTGCGCTCGCCGGGGTTGCCGTCGGCGTCGGGCAGGAACTTCGGCACCACGAACAGCGAGATGCCCTTAGAGCCCTCGGGGGCGTCCGGCAGCTTGGCCAGCACCAGGTGGACGATGTTCTCGGCCAGGTCATGTTCGCCGGCCGAGATGAAGATCTTGGTGCCGGTGATGTCGTAGCCACCGTCGGCTGCCGGCACGGCACGGGTCTTGATCAAGCCCAGGTCGGTGCCGCAGTGGGGCTCGGTCAGGCACATGGTGCCGGTCCAGACGCCCTCCACGAGCTTGGTCAGGTAGGTGGCCTGCTGCTCCTCGGTGCCGTGGTGACGCAGGGCATCGGCGGCGCCGTGGGAAAGCCCCGGGTACATGCCCCAGGCCAGGTTGGTGGAGCAGACCATCTCGTTGAGCACCATGGCCAGCGAATGGGGAAGCCCCTGCCCGCCATGCTCCGGGGACGCCGCCAGGCTCGGCCAGCCACCTTCCACGTACTGCTCGTAGGCCGCCTTGAAGCCCTTTGGCGCCTTGACCTCGCCGCCCTCGAGCAAGCACCCCTCCTGGTCCCCCGTCTGGTTCAGTGGCAGCAGCACCTCGCGGGCGAAGCGTGCGCCCTCCTCGAGGATGGCGGCAACCACGTCGGGAGAGGCCTCTTCACCGCCCGGAAGACGGGCATAGTGAGCGGGGTAATCCAGCATCTCGTCCATTACGAAGCGCAGGTCGCGCAGGGGGGCCTGATAGTCGGGCATTTCTACTCTCCACAAAGGGTCGCCACAAAGGATCGCCGCGAAGGCTCGCCACGGAAGGTCGCCTGAAGTCGGGCACGTGAAGGCGGCGCCGGCCGCTTTCAAACATGTGTTTGAAACTAGCCTGCAACAAGCCGAGAGTCAAGCGCTTGTTTGAGCCCTTTCGTCCAACGGAGATCATGACATGTGCATGGCGGCGGACATGGGGGCAACGGCGTGAACCTGAGCCTTGGCAAGGCCCAGCGTCAGGGCATCGCTTCCTGGAGACGTGCGCGCAGCGACTCAAGCCTCGACTTGAGGGAGTTGAGGTCGTCGAAGGAGGCGCCGCTGGCCATCACCACGCAGTCCGGGATCTCCTCGGCACGATCGCGCAGCTCCCGGCCGGCGTCAGTGAGGAACAGTTCGACGACCCGCTCATCGGTTATGCTGCGCACTCGCCTGAGTAGGCCATCGGCTTCCAGGCGCTTGAACAGGGGGGTCAACGAACCGGTATCGGTCATCAGTCGACGGCTGATGGTACCCGCGCTGAGGCCATCCTCTTCCCACAGCGTCATCATGACCAGGTACTGCGGATAGGTGAGGCCCAGCGCCTGGAGCAGGGGCTTGTAGAACTTGGTCATCAGGAGGGAGGTAGAATAGAGAGCAAAGCAGAGCTGATCATCGAGCTGCAACGTGGAACAGGTATCATTTTGGGGCATGTCTGGCGCTCCGGATTATTGTTAGCACAATAATCTAGCGCGCCAGCCAATTCATGCCAAGCCCTGTCGCTTGTCACCGGCGACTACTGCATGCGAATCCCGCCATCGAGGCGGATCACCTCGCCGTTGAGCATCGAATTACCAATGATCTGCTCGGCCAGTCGGGCAAACTCATCGGGTTTCCCCAGCCGCTTGGGGAATGGTACCGCGGCAGCCAGTGCCTTGGCGGCTTCGTCGGGAATCTCGCTCATCATCGGGGTCTGGAAGACCCCGGGGGCGATGGCCATGACCCGAATGCCGTGCCGCGAGAGCTCACGGGCCGCCGGCAGGCTCATGCCCACCACTCCTGCCTTGGAAGCGCTGTAGGCACACTGTCCCACCTGGCCATCGAAGGCGGCAACGGAGGCGGTATTGATGATCACGCCACGTTCTCCGTCCTCACCCGGCGCATTGCCCGCCATGGCGGCAGCCGCCAGGCGCATGACATTGAAGGTGCCCACCAGGTTGATC
>SKVX01000194.1 GCA_007129225.1 Halomonas sp. | reverse complement strand
ACCTTCCCCGCGCCATTGCGGCGCTCAACCGCGCCCTGGAAAACGACGCAAGAAATCCTCAGGCACTTCAGGCCATGGCCATTGTCTATCAACGGCAGGGCGAGGACGAACTGGCCGACGATACCTTCCAGCAGGCCCTCAAGGCCGACCCCGATTACAGCCGGGCGCGCAACAACTACGCCGCCTTTCTCTATGACAAGGGCCGCACCGCCGAGGCCTGTGAGCAGCTCGAACTGGCGTCCCGCGACACCCAGTACGCCAACCGCGCGCAGCTCTTTGCCAACCTGGGGCAGTGCCACTGGGAAATGGGGGACCTGGCCAAGGCTCGCAGCAGTTTCGAGCGCGCTCAGAGCCTTGAGCCACGGAGTCCGAGAAGTTATTTCGCACTGGCAGAATTGGAGCTGACGCTGGGGAACCCGGAGCGTGCCCGCCAGCAGCTGGATGCGTTTATCCGGCTCGCGGGGATGACGCCGAATGCCCAGGCGCTGGCCAATGACATTGCCGTGGCCCGAAGCGGGAGCACGGCCGTTACCCCTGACCCGGACACCGTACGTGACGCCCCTTGATCAACGATTCATGACGAAGGATGCTCAGCCATGAGCGACAATCACAATATCGATACCGTCGACTTCGGGTCCCAGGCCTCTCCCGGCGAACTGCTCCGCCGCGAGCGCGAGTCTCAGGGCCTCACCCGGGAAGAGGTGGCTGCGGCACTCAACCTGCGGCCCGCCGTGGTCGGTGGGCTGGAAGAGGACAACTACGACCAGGTTCCGGTTGCCGCCTATCGCCGCGGCTACCTGCGCGCCTATGCCCGCCTGCTGGGCATGGATGACCAACCCGTGCTGGAGTCCTACGCCAATCGCTTCAGCAGCCAGGAAGTGGAACAGCGGGTGACACCGGTGAACATCTCTCGTCCCCCGTCCCGTATCGGTGCCTGGCTTTTCAAGCTGGTAACCCTGCTGGTCATTGCCGGGCTGATCGGCCTGACCCTGGTATGGTGGCAGAGCCGAGGCGGCAACGACATGCTCGACTTCGGCGACAGCAGCCCCGTCTCGGTGGACAACCTCGATGGCACCACCACTGTGGTGGAAGAGTCACCGCGTCCCGAGGTGGAAGAGTCACTCCCGCCGCTGCCCGAAGAGGGCGTCGATCCGATCAGCCCCCAGGCACCCGCTGTACCCTCCCCACAGGTCGACCCGACCGGGGCCGAACGACTGGCGGCGACCGGCCCCGAAGAGCCGGTTCCCACGGACGTCGAGGCGGCGACCGAGGAGGTCGCCGAGACCCCCGACATCGTCACCGAAGAGGAGCCCGAGGCCGTCGAGGCCCCCGCCGCCGGAGACGTTCGCCAGCTGCAGCTGACCTTCAACGAACAGTCCTGGACCGAGATCTTCGATGCCAACAACCAGCGCATCTTCGTCGGCCTGCAGGAAGCCGGCACCACCGCCAGCGTGGAGGGCGACCCGCCCTTCCGCATGACCATCGGCAATGCCACCGGCGTCGAGCTGATATGGCGCGGCGAAGCGGTCGATCTCGCTGCCCGCGCCGGCGCCAACAACGTCGCTCGCTTCACTCTGGGAGAATGATTCCGTCACCATGCACGCTCAATCGCCCATCATTCGACGCAAGTCTCGTCAAATCCATGTCGGCAAGGTACCGGTCGGTGGAGACGCCCCCATCTCCGTGCAGAGCATGACCAATACCGACACCCTGGACGTGGCCGCCACCGTAGCCCAGATTCGCCAGTTGGAAGCCGCCGGGGCGGATATCGTGAGAGTCTCGGTGCCGACCATGGATGCCGCCGAAACCTTCGGGCGCATCAAGCGCGAGGTCGAGGTGCCGCTGGTGGCCGATATCCACTTCGACTACAAGATCGCCCTGCGCGTCGCCGAGCTCGGCGTCGACTGCCTGCGCATCAATCCCGGCAACATCGGCAAGGAAGAGCGGGTTCGCGCCGTGGTCAGCGCCGCTCGGGACAACGGCATCCCGATCCGCATCGGCGTCAACGCCGGTTCGCTGGAGAAGGAGCTGCAGCGCAAGTACGGCGAACCGACACCGGAAGCCCTGGTGGAATCAGCCATGCGCCATATCGACCACCTCGACCGCCTCGATTTCCAGGACTACAAGGTCAGCGTCAAGGCCTCGGACGTGTTCATGGCGGTGGCCGCCTACCGCCAGCTTGCCAACCTGATCGAGCAGCCGCTGCACCTGGGGATCACCGAAGCGGGCGGCCTTCGCTCGGGCACGGTGAAATCGTCCATTGGCCTGGGCATGCTGCTGATGGACGGCATCGGCGACACGATCCGCGTGTCCCTTGCCGCCGACCCCGTGGAGGAGATCAAGGTCGGCTTCGACATGCTCAAGAGCCTTCGACTGCGGGCCAAGGGTATCAACTTCATCGCCTGCCCCAGCTGTTCGCGCCAGAATTTCGATGTCATCGGCACCATGAACGCCCTGGAGGAACGACTCGAGGACATCATGACGCCGCTGGACGTTTCCGTGATCGGCTGCGTGGTCAATGGCCCGGGCGAGGCCAAGGAGGTCGATCTCGGCCTCACCGGCGGCTCACCCGCCAACCTCGTCTACATCGACGGCAAGCCCGCCTCCAAGCTGAGCAACGACCATCTGGTCGATGACCTCGAGCGCTTGATTCGCGAGCGGGTACGCCTGAAAGAGCAGGCCGAACAGGATGTGATCGCCCGCGACCAGTAAGCCGGGCGACAACAAGGAGTCAGCATTGAGCAAGTCCCAAGTCAGCAATAAAGAGCCGGGCAAGAAGATCCAGGCCATTCGCGGCATGAACGACCTGCTGCCGGAGCACTCATCCCTCTGGCAGTACTTCGAAGGAACCGTGCAGACGCTGATGCAGCGCTACGGCTATGCCGAGATCCGCACGCCCATCGTCGAGCAGACCGCCCTGTTCGCCCGCTCCATCGGCGAAGTCACCGACATCGTCGAGAAGGAGATGTACACCTTCGAGGACCGCAACGGCGACAGCCTGACCCTGCGCCCCGAAGGCACGGCAAGCTGCGTCCGCGCCGCCATGGAGCATGGCCTGCTCCACAACCAGACCCAGCGGCTGTGGTACCAGGGCCCCATGTTTCGCCACGAGCGCCCGCAGAAGGGGCGCTATCGCCAGTTCCATCAGGTCGGCCTGGAAGCCTTCGGCCTGGACGGCCCCGACATCGACGCCGAGGTGATCCTGCTCTCGGCACGGCTGTGGAAGGAGCTGGGCCTGCTCGAGCATGTCACCCTGGAGCTCAACTCGCTTGGCTCCAACGAGGCCCGAGCCGCCTATCGTGACACCCTGGTGGCCTATTTCGAGGCGCACCGCGACCAGCTCGACGAGGATTCCCTGCGCCGCCTGACCAGCAATCCGTTGCGCATCCTGGATTCGAAGAACCCTGACATGGCGCCGATGCTGGCCGACGCGCCTCGGCTCATGGACCACCTGGACGACGAATCCCGTACGCACTTCGAGCAGCTCACCCGGATGCTCGAGGCGGCCGGCATCGACTACACGATCAATCCGCGCCTGGTGCGCGGCCTGGACTACTACTGCCGCACCGTCTTCGAGTGGACCACCACCGCGCTGGGCAGCCAGGGTACCGTCTGTGCCGGCGGCCGCTACGACGGCCTGGTGGAGCAGCTCGGTGGCAAGCCGACACCGGCCGTCGGCTTCGCCATGGGCATCGAACGCCTGGTGCTGCTGCTGCAGACGCTGGGACTAGTGCCGCAGAGCGCCCTGGACGAGGTGGACGCCTACCTGCTGCCCATGGATGATGGCGCCACCGGCAGTGCCATGCTGCTGGCCGAGCAGTTGCGCACGGCGCTGCCTGCCTTGCGGCTGCAGCTTCACTGTGGTGGAGGAAGCTTCAAGAGTCGCATCAAGAAGGCCGACAAGAGCGGCGCCCGCTTCGCCCTGCTGCTGGGCGAGGATGAATTGACCCATGATCGGGTGAGCCTTAAGTTCCTGCGCGAATCGCGCGACCAGCAGAGCCTGAGCCGGAGCGCGCTGGTCGCCGAACTCGCTACCTTGTTGTCAGGCAACGTTGCCAAATGACGCTGCCGCCTGACCCGAATCGGACATGCCGTAAAGGAGACCGCCCGTGGCGGAGCTGAGAACTGAAGAAGAGCAGCTGGATGCCATCAAGCGCTGGTGGAAGGAAAACGGCACCTCGCTGATCGCCGGTGTGGCCCTCGCCGCCGCCGGCATATTCGGCTGGAACGCCTGGCAGAACTACCAGGAGAACCAGGCCGAGGCGGCCTCGCTGCGCTACCAGCAGTTGGTCAACCTGGCCGACGCGGGAACACTTGACGATGACGGCCTGGCCCAGGCCCGAGCCCTTGCTGACGAGATCGTCGACAACCACGGCCGCACGCTATACGCCGACATGGCACGACTGATCGACGCCCGTCTGGCGGTCGCCCAGGACGACCATGACGCCGCCAGGGGCGCCCTCAGGGCGGTGATCGATGCAAGCAACCGTGACTACATCCAGGGCCTGGCCAGGCTGCGCCTGGCCCGCCTGCAGGTGGCCCAGGGCGATGCCGAAGCAGCGCTCGAGACCCTGGGCAGCGGCATTCCCGATGCCCTGGCCGCCCAGCAAGCCGATATCCGCGGCGACGCCCAGCTCGCGCTGGGCCGCGAAGACCAGGCGCGCGAAGCCTGGCGTGAAGCGCTGGCCCATGCCGAACAGCGTGACCAGCCGATCTACGGTGTCCAGCTCAAGCTGGACGACCTTGGCGTTGAAGAGGCGATACTATGATTTCCATCATGCGGAGCAAGGCATCCCTGGCCATTGTCGCCACGCTCACGTTCGGGCTGCTAGCCGGCTGCGCCAGCAAGTCGGAGCCGCGCTACTCCCCCAAGGAGCTCTCTCGCTTCGATGCCACCGTCCAGCTGGACAGCGACTGGCGCCAACGGGTCGGCCAGGGTCTCGGACGTGCCCAGTACCCCATTGCCCCGTCCCTTGATGACGGCACCCTCTATGCCGCCGACGAGCGCGGCCGGGTGATGGCCTTCGAAGCCGACAGCGGTAACAGGCTATGGCAGAAGGACCTCGAGGTCGGCGTTTCCAGCGCCCTGACCGCCGTGGCCGGCGAGATCTACCTGGCCACGCGCAATGGAGAAGTACTGGCGCTCAGCCAGACCGACGGCGAGGTGCTATGGCGCTCGCGGGTGCCCAGTGAAGTGCTGGCCGCCCCCCAGCCTACCCAGCAACTGCTGGTGGTGCAGAGCGTCGACGGCAGTGTCACCGCCCTGGATCGCAGCAACGGCCAGGAGCTTTGGTCGCACAGCACCACCGAGCCCGCCCTTACCCTGCGCGGCACCGGCACGCCCTCGGTGATCGACCCGGTCACCTTCGCCGGCTTCGCCAACGGTCGCCTGGTCACCCTGGACAACCGCAGTGGGCAGCCGCTATGGGAGCGGCGTATCGCCGTTCCCCAGGGCCGCAGCGAGATCGATCGCATGGTCGACCTCGGCGGCCAGCCGGTGCTGACCCCGGATGGACGGCTGTTCGTCACCAGCTACAATGGCCGCCTGGTGGCCCTGCAGGCCAACACCGGCGAGATCCTCTGGGAGCGTGAACACTCCAGCTACCTGACGCCGGTCCTGGTGGGCGATCGCCTCTTCACCGTCAACGAAGCCAGTCACCTGATCGCCTTCGATGCCGGCAGCGGCGAGGAAGTGTGGCGCAACCGCGACCTCGAGGGTCGCTGGCTCACCCCCCCCGCTTTTGCCGCCGGCAACCTGGTGGTGGGCGACTTCGAAGGCTACCTGCATCTGGTCGATACCCAGAGCGGTCGCTTCACCGCCCGGACCCGGATCGACAGCTCCGGCATCAGCGTGCGCCCCGTCACCGATGCGCGGCGCATCTACGTGCTGAGCAATAACGGTCGCCTGGAAGCCCTGGATATCCGTCGATGACACCTGTGATTGCCCTGGTCGGCCGCCCCAACGTGGGCAAGTCGACCCTGTTCAACCGCCTGACCCGCTCGCGGGACGCTCTGGTGGCTGACTTCCCCGGCCTGACCCGTGACCGCAAGTACGGTAACGGCCTGCTCGGCGACAAGCGCTATACGGTCATCGATACCGGTGGCATCAGCGGGGACGAAGAGGGTATCGACGCGGCCATGGCCGAACAGTCCCTGGTGGCCATCGACGAGGCCGACATCGTGCTGTTCATGGTCGATGCCCGCGCCGGTCTCAACGTGGCCGACGAGGCCATTGCCAACCACCTGCGGGTCAACCAGAAGAAGACCTGGCTGGTGGTCAACAAGACCGACGGCCTGGAAGAGCACTCGGCCATGGCCGACTTCTGGGCGCTGGGCCTGGGCGACCCCTTCCCCATCGCCGCGGCCCACGGTCGCAACGTCACCACCCTGATCGAGACGGTGCTTGAGCCCTTTCCCGAGCGCGACGAGAGCATCCCCGCCGATACCGGCACCAAGGGGATCCGCATCGGCGTGATCGGCCGCCCCAACGTGGGCAAGTCGACCCTGGTCAACCGGCTGCTGGGCGAGGAGCGGGTCGTGGTCTTCGACGAGGCCGGCACCACCCGGGACGCCATCGAGATACCCTTCGAGCGTCGCGGCAAGCCCTATGTACTGATCGATACCGCCGGTGTGCGGCGACGCAAGAACGTCCACGAAAGCTTCGAGAAGTTCTCGATCATCAAGACCCTGGAAGCGATCAAGGAGTGCCATGTTGCCGTCATGGTGCTGGATGCGCGCAGCGGCCTGGTGGAGCAGGACCTGCATCTGCTCGACTACGTGCTGACTTCCGGACGCGCCCTGGTGCTGGCGGTGAACAAGTGGGACGGGCTGGAAAGCGAGGCCAAGGAGACGATGCGCGCCGAGATCAAGCGCCGCCTGGGTTTTGCCGACTACGCCGAACTGCATTTTATCTCGGCCCTGCACGGCACCGCGGTGGGCGATCTCTACCCCTCCATCGAGCGCGCCTTCGCTTCCGCCAACAGCCACTGGTCGACCAACCGCCTCACCACCCTGTTGCAGGATGCGGTCAGCCAGCATGCGCCACCCCTGGTGCATGGGCGCCGCATCAAGCTGCGCATGGCCCACCAGGGCGGCAGCAATCCGCCCATCATCGTAGTGCACGGCAACCAGACCGAAGCGCTGCCCGAGGCCTACAAGCGCTACCTGATCAACACCTTCCGCAAGGTACTCAAGGTTCGCGGTACGCCGATCCGCTTCGAATTCCGCTCCGGGAGCAACCCCTTCGACCCCATGGCCGACGCCAGCGATCGCGAGAAGGCCAAGAAGCGCGAGCTGGGACGCACAAAAGAGGCTCGCAAGAGCCGTCGCTGAACCCGCCGACTACGTTGACATCACCGCTACCCAGGCATCGCCGGCTCCCGGCCGGCGATAGCGCTTCCCTCGTCGTTTCCTGGCGCTTTCCGGTTACCGTGCCGTTGCGGAAAGTTTCTTGACAGCGAGACCCATCGAACCTGAAATACGCCCGTTTGCCAATCGCTACTGCCCCTCCGGGCAGGGAGACCCTGCATGTTCCTGACCCGCTTACTGTCCCATCACTCCCAGCATCGCCGGCGCTGGCGCATGCTCGCACCGCTGTGCCTGGCGGGGCTGTTGACCGGTTGCCTGGCCCTGCCCCAGACCGGCCTGTTCGCCTTCCGCCTGGCAGTCACCTCCCTGGGGGTGGAAGAGGTGCGCATCGGCTCCTACGCCGTGGATGCCCGCCTCGACACCAGCGATATCATGTCACTGGCGTTGTCGAGCCTCGGTGCCGGCAGCCTGCCGGTGCAGGCGACCCTGGCCATGGGCCTGGGGCTGCCCACCGGGATGCCGGCGGTGGAGATGTCCGGCTTTCGCTGGACGCTTGACATGCCGGGCGTCGAGCCGGTCAGCGGCAACTACGAGCAGGACGTGACCCTGACTTCGGGTGAGGATGCCAACTTGCGCCTGCCGGTGGCCTTCGACCTGCTCGACGGCGGCCGCGAGCGACTGGCTCCCATGGTGGAGCTGGCCAGCCAGCTGGCAAGCCAGGGCGAACTGCCCGCCGGCAGCGAGCTGGCGATCACCCCCGGCGACCTGCGCGGCCTAGGCATGACCCTGCCCGCCGGCCTGCTCACCCCCACCATCCGCCTGGGCGTGGGAGAGGACGGCTCGCTGATTCCAAGGAGGTAACGTCGTCGCCAAAGCCAAACGGGGCGCCGGGGACAGGTCGTAGAGGGGGTCCTACGCCAGGGATGGCGTCGGTAGCGCCCAGGGATGGGTTCACAGCGCCCCCTCATAGACCTGTCGACGGATCAGCCCCGCTGCCGGTATTCCGCTGACGACTTCTGCTACTCCCCATGCAGGCGACGACGCCCCACCCAGTGGCTGGCGAACTGCCAGGCCCCGCGGCCACTTCTGCCGCCGCGCAGGGTGGCGAAACGAATCGCCTCGGCCCGGGCCTCGGCCCCCCAGTCCCGGGCACTGCCCAGCTGGGTGACCCAGTGGCAGCACGCCTCCAGGTAGGTGTCCTGGTTGAAGGGATAGAAGCCCAGCCACAACCCGAAACGGTCCGATAGAGAGATCTTCTCCTCCACGGCATCGCCATGGTGCAGCTCGTCGCCTACCAGTTGCGACGCCTCGTTGTCCGACAGCGATTCGGGCAGCAGGTGGCGACGGTTGGAGGTGGCATAGAGCAGCACATTCTCCGGAGGCCCGGTCAGGGCACCGTCGAGGACGCTCTTGAGTGCCTTGTAGGCGTCATCGTGTCCCTCGAAGGAGAGATCGTCGCAGTAGACGACGAAACGCTGTGGCTGGTGCCGCAGCTGCTCCACCAGGGTCGGCAATCCGGAAAGGTCGTGACGATCGACCTGTACCAGCCGCAGCCCTTCCGCCGAGAGACTGTTGAGCAGGGCCCGGATCAGCGACGACTTTCCGCTGCCACGGGAGCCCCATAGCAGGGCATGGTTGGCCGGCAACTTCTGCAGGAAAGCGCGGGTATTGTCGACCAGCGCCAGCTTCTGGCGCTCGATGCCCAGCAGGTCGTCCAGCGACAGGGCATCCCTGGGCGGTACCGGAAGCAGCCTGCCGCCCAGGGCGTGACGCTGCCACAGGGCGGCCACATCACGCTCCCAGTCGACCTCTTCGGGCACCGGTGGCAGCCAGTGCTCCACATGATCCAGCAGTCCCATCAAGCGTCTCGTCAACTCAGCATCCATCGGCAGCTCCTCCTCGGCCAGGCATTCACGGTTCATGGTTGACCTTACCGTGGT
>SKVX01000281.1 GCA_007129225.1 Halomonas sp. | reverse complement strand
GGCGCCCAGGACTACTCCATGCGCATCTGGCTCTCCCCGGACAAGCTGGCTCAGTTCGACCTGACGCCGTCCGAGGTGGCCGGTGCCATTCGTGAGCAGAACGCCCAGTTCGCCGCTGGCAGGCTGGGGGCCGAGCCGGCGCCCGAGGACCAGGCCTTCACCTTCACGGTGACCACCCGCGGCCAGCTCTCCGACCCCGAGGAGTTCGAGCGGATCATACTGCGCGCCGACGAGGAGGGCGGCACCCTGCGCCTTGGCGACGTGGCCCGTGCCGAGCTGGGGGCCCAGAACTACGCCTTTACCGCCACCTACAACGGGCAGGCGGCGGTGCCCATGGGCGTCTACCTGCAGCCGGGCGCCAATGCACTGGAAACCGCCACGGCGGTGCGCGAGGCGCTGGATGCAGTGGCCGAACGCTTCCCCGTGGGCATCGAGTATACCGTGCCCTACGACACCACCGAGTTCGTCGCGATCTCCATACGCGAGGTGTTCATCACCCTGCTGATGGCGGTGGGCCTGGTGGTGCTGGTCACCTTCCTGTTCCTGCAGCACCTGCGGGCCACCTTGATCCCCGTGATCGCGATTCCGGTATCGCTGATCGGTACCTTCGCCGGCATGCTGGCACTGGGCTTCTCGGTCAATCTCTTGACCCTGTTCGGCCTGGTCCTGGCCATCGGCATCGTGGTGGACAACGCCATCATCGTGTTGGAAAACGTCGACCGTCTGATCAACGAGCAGGGCATGCGCGCCCGTGAGGCCTCCATCGAGACCATGAAACAGGTGGCCGGTGCGGTGGTGTCATCGACGCTGGTACTGGTGGCGGTGTTTGCCCCGGTCACTTTCCTCGGTGGCCTGACCGGTGAGCTCTATCGCCAGTTCGCGGTGACCATTGCGATCTCGGTGGTAGTATCCGGCGTCGTGGCGCTGACATTGACCCCTGCCATGTGCGCCATGCTGCTCGACAAGCAGTCCCACTCCGTGGCCAAGCCGTTCCAGTGGTTCAATGCCGGTTTCGACCGACTGACCCGAGGGTTCAGCTGGCTGGTGAGCAAGCTGCTGCGCCATGCAGTGATCGGCGTGCTGCTGTTCGTCGGCGTACTTGCCCTGACGCTGTTCTCCCTGTCTCGTTTGCCCCCGGGCCTGGTGCCCCAGGAGGATCAGGGCGTGGCGCTGGTGGTCTATCAGTTGCCCGCCGTCTCGGCACTGGGTCGCACGGAGGCCGTGCGCGACCGGGTATCGGCCATGCTCACGGATATGGACGAGGTCGATGAATTCACCAGCTTCGCCGGTTTCGACATCATCGCCGGTTCGCTTCGCAGCAATACAGGGGTGGGCTTCGCCAACCTGGCGGACTGGAACGACCGCCGCGGGCCGGGGCAGGACGCCCAGTCACTCACCGGCCGCATCATGGGCATGGGTGCCGGCATTCCGGAAGCCAACGTGTTCGCCTTCACCCCGCCCCCGATCATGGGGCTGTCGCTGACCGGGGGCGTCGAGGGTTACCTGCAGGTCCGTGGTGATGCCACGCCCCAGGAGATCCAGGCGATCGCCGGCGAGCTGGCTGCAGCCGCCAACGAGCGGCCCGAACTCTCCAACGCCCGCACCACCCTGGATACCAGCATTCCCCGCTTCACCGCCGAGGTGGACCGCGAGAAGGCACGGGCCATGGGTGTGCCGATCAATCAGATCTTCGAGACCATGCAGAGCACCTTCGGCGCGCTCTACGTCAACGATTTCACCCTGGCCGGCCGCAACTGGCAGGTGAACCTGCAGTCGGAGGGCGAGTTTCGCAGCCAGCCGGAGGACCTCAATAAGGTCTTCGTGCGCTCGGAGTATGGCGAGATGCTGCCGCTGAGTTCGCTGGTGACCCTCGAGCGCGCGCCGGGGCCGGACATCATCAACCGCTTCAATGTCTATCCGGCGGCCAAGTTCATGGCCGACGCAGCGCCGGGCTACACCACCGGCCAGGCCAAGGCGGCCATGGACGAGGTGGCGGCGCAGGTATTGACCCAGGGCAACACCCAGCTCGGCTGGATCGGCGAGGCCTTTCAGCTCGACGCCGCCGCCGGTGCCGGCGGGCTGGCCTTCGGTCTGGGCATGATCATGGTGCTGCTGATCCTGGCGGCCCAGTACGAGCGGCTGACACTGCCGTTGGCGGTGGTGACGGCGGTGCCGTTCGGCGTGCTGGGAGCGGCGCTGGCGGCGATGCTGCGTGGCTTCCCCAATGACGTCTACTTTCAGGTGGGGCTGCTGGTGCTGATCGGCCTGGCCGCCAAGAATGCCATCCTGATCGTCGAGTTTGCCGCCCAGAACCGGCGCGCCGGGATGAGCTCGACCGATGCGGCTCTGGCCGCGGCACAGCAGCGCTTCCGGGCGATCCTGATGACGGCGTTGACCTTCATCATCGGCTCGCTGCCGCTGGTCTTCGCCACCGGCGCGGGGGCTGCCAGCCGACAGGAAATCGGCACCGTGGTAGTCGGCGGGATGCTGTTGGCAAGCTCCCTGGCCCTGATCTTCGTGCCGCTGGCCTACAAGCTGCTGGAGGATCTGGGGACCTGGCGCCGCGATCGCAAGGCAAGCCGTCAGGGAGAGGAGCCGACCCATGCGTGACCGCTCACTGCTTTGCACCGGTCACTTGCCCGCGCTGGCATTGGCCACGGCACTGCTGGCCGGCTGTGCCATGGGGCCCGACTACCGGGCCCCGAGCTGGCGCTGCCCGACGAGTGGCCCGAGCATGTGATGCTCTCCGCCGAGGCCCGCCAGGAGTGGCAGAGCTGGTGGACCCGCTTCGAGGACCCGTCATTGGACAGGCTGGTAGAGCGGGCTGTCGACGATAATCTGGATATTCGCCTGCAGCTGGCGCTGTCGGAAGCGATGCGCGACCGTTTGACCGCCACCGCCACGCTGTTCAGGGCGCTGGGCGGTGGGTGGGAGGCCGACGCCTGAAGGCTACGAACGCACGAGCGACAACGGACCGGACCCTCAGGGGATCCGGCCCGTTGTCATTGTGGTACCGCCATACGTCAGGACTCGCGGGCGAGCAGTTTCAGCAGCGTATCGACCAGCTCCATGCCGCGCTCGCTGATTGAGAAGTGTTCGTGGTTACGCAGCCAGTCGTGAAAAAGCCCGCCCAGGCTCGACTGCAGCAGCCGTGCTGCCAGTTCCGGTGTGATGTTGGGGCGCAGCAACCGATGCTCGCTGGCGACCGTGAAGTATTCGATGAGCGCGCCACAGGATTCCTCGGCCATCTCGTTCTGCATGGCCAGGGGATCGATTTCGCCAAACACTTCGCAGTGGTGGATCAGGATGGCGTGGACCCGTCGATAGCGGGGCTGCTCGAGCCGCGCAAAGCCCTGTCGGCAGGCCAGGCGAATCGCTTCGAGCGGCGCATCGGCAAGTGCCGGATCATCGGCTTCGTCGACCAGTTCCTGAAAGGGCATGCGAACCCGATCGAGCATGGCGCGAAACAGGTCGGCCTTGTTGCGGAAATGCCAATAGACCGCGCCACGGGTCATGCCTGCCTGGCGAGCAATTTGTTCCAGCGAGGTACGAGCGACGCCACGTTCGAGAAATATCTCCTCGGCGGCATCCAGCAGGGCTTCACGGGTGGCAGCGGCTTCCGCCTTGGTGCGTCGGGCCATGGTAGTGGGCGTTTCTCCGTGACGGGGTATGACCATCATTCTACCGGAGCGGCCGGCTTTTTACATTCAACTCTGTATGGATGCGGTGTGAGGTCCGTCCTCGTCATTTTGCCGCTATCGCGGTATAAGTGGGTGAACACTGTTCTGTTACAGGAAGCCGCAACATGGCTCGCGCCCCCTTCGAACTCGCCGGCGTCAAGGTGATGCCGGGCCACCGGATCCAGATCGATGTGCCGGTGGCACGCCTCTACACCCATGCGCCGCTGCATATCCCTGTGGAAGTGGTTCACGGGCGTCAGCCGGGGCCAATATTGCTGGTATGTGGCGGCATTCACGGCGACGAGATCAACAGCGTCGAGATCGTCCGCCGCCTGCTGCGCTCCAAGCAGATCCAGGGGCTGCGCGGTACCCTGGTGGCAGTGCCTATCGTCAATGTATTCGGCTTCATGCAGCACACGCGCTACCTGCCGGATCGGCGTGACCTAAACCGCTGCTTTCCCGGCAGTGAGTCGGGCTCGCTGGGAGGTCGTGTCGCGGCACTGTTCCGCGAGCAGATCGTCGACCACGCCACCCATATCATCGACCTGCACACCGGGGCCATTCATCGCACCAACCTGCCGCAGATTCGCGCCCAGCTCAGCCCCGGCAGCGAGACCGAGCGGATGGCCAACGCCTTCGGCGCCCCGGTGATTCTCAATGCCGAGCTACGTGAAGGCAGCTTGCGCCACTACGCACAGAATCGTGGTATTCCCGTACTGACCTATGAGGCCGGCGAGGCGCTGCGCTTCGACGAGTGGGCTATCACTCCCGGGGTGCGCGGTGTGCTGCGGGTCATGCGGCGGCTGGGCATGCTCACCGGCGAGCATCGGCGCCGGCTTCCGCCCGCGGCGGAGCTGGCCAACGGCTCGAGCTGGGCCCGAGCGCCCATCGATGGCATCCTGCGCCCCAAGGTGCGCCTCGGGGCGCGCGTGGCGAAGGGCGAAGTACTGGGCAAGGTAGCTGACCCCTTCGGGAACGCCGAAGAGGCCGTCATATCCATGGCCGATGGTATCGTCATCGGCATGAGCCGGCTGCCACTGGCCAACGAGGGTGAAGCACTGTTCCACATCGCCCGTTTCGATGAGATCGAGGAAGCCGAGAACGCTGTGGAGGGCTTCCATTCCAGCCTGGAGCCGCCTCCGGACTCGCTCTTTTGAGTTCAGGCAGTCTCGGTCATCGGGGTCGTCTCCGGCACGAGGCTGAGCGCGTCGTCGAAGACCCTCAGGCAGGCGCCGTCCAGGTGGCCGTTCTCGGATAAGTGGCGACGGAAGCGGCGCCCGCCCGGCCGGCCCTGGAACAGGCCCAGCAGATGGCGGGTGATGTGGTTGAGCTTGGCCCCCTCGTCGAGGCGACGGGCAATGTAGGGGCGAAAGGCACGGGCGGCAGCGTGGCGGCTGGTTGCGGGGCCCGCCACGCCGTAGAGTGCCTCATCCACCCCGGCCAATAGCCAGGGGTTCTGGTAGGCCTCGCGACCGACCATCACGCTGTCCACATGGCCGAGCTGCTCACGGCACGCCTCCAGCGTCTTGATACCGCCGTTGATGCCGATATGCAATTCCGGGCGACTCGCCTTGAGGCGGTGCACCCGCGGGTAGTTGAGCGGCGGCACGTCGCGATTCTGCTTGGGCGAGAGCCCCTGCAGCCACGCCTTGCGAGCGTGGACGATGAACACCTTGCAGCCGGCATCCGCCACCTGGGCGATGAAACGTTCCAGGTCGGCGTCCTCGTCCTGGTCGTCGATACCAATGCGGCACTTCACCGTCACCGGAATCGACACCGCTTCGCGCATGGCGCGGACCGCCGCCGCCACCTTCTCCGGATGCGCCATCAGGCAGGCGCCGATCAGGTTGTTCTGCACTCGGTCGCTGGGGCAGCCCACGTTCAGGTTCACCTCATCGTAGCCCCACGCCTCGGCGATGGCCGCACATTCGGCCAGCTCGCCGGCATCGCTGCCGCCCAGCTGCAGCGCCAGGGGATGCTCCACCGCGTCGTAACCGAGGAAGCGCTCCCGCGGGCTGCCATGGATAATGGCCCCGGTGGTGACCATCTCGGTATACAGCAGTGCGCGTCGGGTCAGCGTGCGCACGAAGGCTCTCTGGTCCCGGGTAGTCCAGTCCATCATGGGGGCAATAGAGAAGGTGCGGTCGAGCTCAGGCATCGGCATCACTGGGTAGGGCAGAGGAAGAGGCATAGTCTATCAGCCCCGGTCAATCCTTGACCATCTCAGGTACTGACCATCGCCGGGACAGCCTCATGCAGTGAACACTGCATACACCATCTGCAGTGCCAGCCCCATCAGCATGACGGCGAAAACCCGTTTGAGCAGTGCCACGGGCAGCCGGTGGGCCAGCCTGGCCCCGATGGGGGCGGTGAGGATGCTGAAGGGCGCCATCAACAGCAGGGCGGGCAGGTAGACGTAGCCCAGGGCGGCACTCGGCAGGCCCGGCGTGGCCCAGCCATTGATAATGTAGCCCAGCGCACCTGCCACGGCGATGGGCAGCCCCACGGCCGCCGAGGTGCCGATCGCGCGTGGCAGCTTCACGTTGCACCAGGTCAGGAAGGGCACCGTCAGCGAGCCACCGCCGATGGCCACCAGGGCCGAAATGCCGCCAATGCCGAGGCCGGCACCGCTCAGGCCGACCGGGCCTGGCAGGCTGCGGCTCGGCTTGGGCTTCAGGTTGGCGAGCATCTGCAGCGACATCAGCACCATGAAGCAGGCGAAGAAGATGGCCAGGCCGCGGGTCGGGATCAGGGCGGCGATGAAGGTCGCCATGAAGGTGCCGATCAGTATACCCGGGGTAATGGCGCGTACGGTTTTCCAGTCCACGGCCCCGTGGCGATGGTGGGATAGCAGGCTGGCGGTGGCGGCGGGAATGATGGCCGCCATGGCGGTGCCCAGGGCCAGGTGAGCGAGGTGCTCGTGGGGCACGTCCTGCAATACGAATAGCGAGGTAAGAATCGGCACCATGATACCGCCGCCACCGATGCCGAGCAGGCCGGCCATGATGCCGACCACGCCGCCCAGGGCAACGTAGGCCAGCCACCAGATGAGTTCCAAGGTCGCGTCTCCTGAAAGGGCTTCGCCAGAGTTGGCGGGCTATTGTACGGGAAGTGGGCTTCGGGCAGTGAGTGAAGGAGAGGCGACGCAATAGAGCAGCCCGGTTCCGTCGGGGAGGCGTGAGGCGATTTAAGGCGCCCCGGAGGCGCACCTTGTTCTGCTGACCAGCAGGTAACAGAAAGGAGGCGGAAATGGATGGACATTTCTGGAGGCGCTGGGAAATAGTCGTCCTTGGAAATGGCATCGTGCTAGATGTCATACTCCTCTTTTCCTTTCAGGCATGGATCTTGTATTGGCCGTAGGGTTCGGCAGGTAAAGTGATCGATATGCGCTCCGGGGAGCTGCGCGATACGAGAAGGTCAAGGCACCTTGCCCGGAGCGTATCGCCGGCTTGTTGAGCGGCAATGAGAGTGTTCATGAACCGTCGCAAAATATTCTAAAGCGGCATGGATTGAATTGCCTGATGTCGGAACATGTCGAGACTGGCGATATAGGAAAGCAAACCTTATGAGCTTTGACGGAACGCCGTGAAGGGCCCTGTAAGGTGTTCAAGGAGGCGACGGGTATCGTAGATACTTACGCGTGATATCTGGAAAACGGCAATCCATCTTCCGCCATTTTTCTCAGTTTCTTCCATCTCGATGAGAGTGAAAAGAGCGCAGTCGCCCTTTCTTGTCCAGGGAGGCGTGTTCGAAAATGGCCTCTCGTCTGATGCAGCTGGGAGAGCAGGTGACGGCATGCAAGCATAGTGGGGAAAGGCCCGCTTCCTCTGCCTTGCCTGCTTTGGGTTCGGTTTCTGTCAAGAAATATGCTATGTAAGGGTGAGGCATCAGCCAAAGGGAGGCTATGGACGATGAGCCGACAACAGAGATTGGAATCCCTGCGCGATGAACTGATCGACCGTGCAGACCGTTACAAGGCGCACAAGGCACGCCTGGAACAGCCGCTGGACAGGGATCTGGAAGACCAGGCCATCGAGCTGGAAAATGAGGATGTCATCGATGCACTGGAGCAGGAAGCCGAGGAGGAGTTGCGCCAAGTGGTGCATGCACTGAAGCGTGTCCAGAGCGGCGAAGGCGATACGTGCGAACAGTGCGGCGAACCGATTGATCCCCGGCGTATCGAAGCACTGCCTTATGCCGTACTGTGCCTTGAGTGTGCCGCCGGCAGGGCCCACCAGCAGCCGTAGCCATTTCTGGAAAGGCAGCGAATTCCTACCCATTTGCGATCTTGAAGAGCCGGCAGGCTCTTCTGGCACGGTACCCAGCCGGCGTTGCTTGGTTTAATTTCGCCGTTGGGACGAACCGTCCAGGCCGGTGGTAGTCTAGAAGATCAATATGTCGGTTGGAGGAATTCATGAAGGTACGGCGTCGACTATCCTGCGTTGGATTGGTGGCTCTGCTGGCGCTGTCCGGCTGTGGTAACGACACTGGGCCGGAAGAGGCTGGGCCGGAAGAAGACGTGACGAATGAACAGCCGGAAGTCGTCGCGACCGATGAGGCGGGTAGGGAGGTTGCTGAAGAGGTGGAGCAGGTGGAGCCGCTGGAGGTGGATATCTCGGTCGCGGCTGCGCTGCGCAGCGACCGGCGGCTGATGGTCGAAGGGGAGACCAATATACCGGAAGGGGCTCGCCTTTTGATCGTGGTGGAACGTGAGTTGAGCGGCGTGCGCTGGCAGTCTCGAACAGACGTACAGGGGGGCCGTTTTGAAGCGGGGCCATTCGGGCCGGGAAGCGGGCTGCCGGACGGTGGCTACAGCATTACCGTGAACCTGCCGGAGGCCAGTGTACAGCCGCAGGCGATTCGTGAGCGGATCGGCGACCAGGGAGAGCATCTGACCGGTCCGCTGGTCAGGACCTCGCGTCACGGCCTGGGGCAGGTTGCAAGCTATTCGCGGCGCTATCTGATCGGCACCGAGCCACGCCGAACCACTGACGAGGTGGAAGTGCTGGGCGTCGAATGAGGCACGGAGGGGCTTAGCTCCCCTCCTGGCGCCAGCGTGCCAACAGTCTACCGACCGGATGATCGTCCTTCTGCAGCGGCCTGGCCTGAGCCGTTGCTGCTTTCTCACCGCTGTAGAGTAATTCCCCGCTATGACCGCGCTCCAGTTGGCCGATGAACAGACCCATTTCACCTTCTATCAAGTAACGGCCCGGTTGGTCGTAGGCTGTTATCGGCCCAATGGCGGCCAGGTCGCCTGTGACCAGGTAATCGAAACATTCACCGGGGGCCGGTGTGACCAGATAGCACTCGCCTTGCCAGTTGGTACCGGCAAGAAAGCCCTCGGGCAGCGTGATGCGGTTGGCGTTGGGGTCATGCCAGGGGGCTGGAGGCTGGCTACGCAGATAGAGCGGTGTGGGCAGCAGATCGACGCTGTCATCTTCCAGCAGGCGACGCAAGGGGCAGCCCAGGGCATCGGCCAGGGCGACCAGGCGCTCGTGGCCGATCTGCTTGATAGCGCCGGACTCCCAATAGGAAATCGTGACATCGGAAACGCCGACTTTCCTAGCCAGTGCCGCCTTGTTGAGGCTCGCTTCTATTCGAAGCTGCTTGATGCGTGGGCCCAATGCATGCATCTCTTCATTCCTGCCAACGATGAATAAAAGAAAGGGATATTCAATGAT
>SKVX01000320.1 GCA_007129225.1 Halomonas sp. | reverse complement strand
CCGGGGCTTAGCCGTCATGGCGAGCGGATTCGCACGTTCTGCTTCACCGTGGAGGAGCCCATTGTCCCCGAGATCCTGGAGGACTGGCTGGACCTGCTGATGTCGCTGCTGGGCGAGAAGATCCTGCGGGTGAAGGCCATCGTGAAGCTGGCCGGGCGGGAGCAGCCGCTGGCCCTGCATGGGGTGCAGCATATCTTTCATCCCCCGGAGCCGCTGCCGGTGGAGGCCTGCAGCGATGGGGTCTCGCGCTTCGTGTTCATCACCAACGGAGTGGCCCCCGAGGCGGTGGCGCAACTCTTCGATTACTTCCAGCCCGCACCGGCACAGGCCACCTGAGAGGTCATCCCGAAAGGGGCATGCTCGCAGCGGGCTGGATGAACGCCCGCTACGCGGAACATTACGACAGCAGCGGCAGGCCCGCTCCGGGCAGCGTGGTGGCGTGCCAGGCCAGCGAGAGGCCCAGCCACACCAGCGCCAGGCCGCCGGCCATGGCCAGCCAGCCGCTCAGGCGGCACAACCTGGCCAGGCGGCCGTTTCCGTAGCGAACGACATGACGGGAAACCCAGTCCCGGGCCAGTACGCTGGCCAGGGCCAGGGCGGAGACGGTGATGGCCGTGCCCAGGGCCATGGTCATGACCGCGGCCGCCCCGAGTGCCGTATGCCCGAGCAGGCTCGCTGCCCCCATGATCAGGACGGCGCCGCTGCAAGGGCGCATGCCGACGGCGACCACGGCGCCAAGGGCCGTACGCCAGTCACCGGTCTCTTCGGGGGCGACATGGTGCCGGGCACCACAGCCGCAGTGATCAGCCTGGTGTTCTTGACGATGGTGTTCGTGGAGATGGTGTTCGTGGCCATGGGGGTGAACAAGGCCGTGCCCATGCGCATGGAAAGCCGCTTGCGTCGCGGGGTGAAACGCAACCTGCCCCGGGTCCTGGGAGTGAACGTGAGACGGAGAGCGGGCCGGGGCGCTATCGCCGTGGGAGTGCCTCAGCATTCGCCTGGCCCGCAGGCACAGCCAGCCGCCGAGTATCGCCACCATCAGGAAGCTGGCCAGCTCCAGGCTGGTCACGCTGCCCATGGCCTGGCGGGTCAGCCAGCCCAGCCCTTTCACCAGCACCAGCACCAAGACGATCGCCATCAGCCCCTGGAGCAGGGCCGCACTGAACGAGAGCGTCAGGGCGCGCTTGACGCCGCCACCCTGGGAGACCAGGTAGGTCGACAGCACGACCTTGCCATGCCCGGGCCCGGCGGCATGGAAGATGCCGTAGCCGAAGCTGAGCGCCATCAGCCACCAGCCGTTGGACCAGGAGGGCGCCGTCGACCACTCGCTGAGCGCCAGGGTGAGTGTGCGATGGAGATCGCGCTGCCAGGCTAGTATCTGCAGGCTCACGTTCTGCATCAGGCCCTGCTGAACCAGCAGCACGACGACGCCCACGGCGAGTAGAGCCACCAGCGCCCATCGGTGCTGGGGGAGAAGGTGGCGAAGTGTGGGGCGCCGCCGGGTCTCATGGGTGTTGGCGTCGAGCGACGGTCGCGTCGTGCTGAAGAGTCGTGGCATGAGGATTCTCGAGGGTCGAAAGATAAAGCCGTTATGTTATAACATACCTTTTTGTGATCCTGTAAAGAGCCATTGTCGATGAATAGGTTACCGCTAGAAGATATCGCCGCGGCGCCCGCCCAGCGCCTCGGCACCCTGAGCTGGGTCGGCATGGAGCAGATTGCCCTGCCGCTCCGGGTCGCCGGGCAGGGCGTCACCGGTTACGCCTCGGCGGGCGTCAGCCTGGACGACCCGACGGCACGCGGCATTCATATGTCGCGGCTCTATCTGGCGCTGGCCGAGCTGGAGGAGCGGGAGGTGTCACTGGCGCGGGTGGCTGCGGTGCTGGAGACCTTCCTGGGTAGCCATGAAGGGCTCTCCAGTACGGCCTTTCTCGACCTGAGCGGCGAGGCGATGCTCAAGCGACCGGCGCTGATCAGCCCGCTGTCGGGCTGGAAGCGCTACCCCTTCACCCTGCGCTGTCGGCGCGATGCCCGGGGCCTGCAGACCTCCCTGGACCTGACGGTGGGCTACTCCTCCACCTGCCCCTGTTCGGCGGCGCTGTCGCGCCAGCTGATCCAGCAGGCCTTCGACGAGGACTTCACCGACATGCCGGTCAGCCGTGAGGCGGTGAGCGCCTGGCTGGGCAGCGAGCAGGGCATCCTGGCCACGCCCCATAGCCAGCGCAGCCAGGCCCACCTTTCGGTGCGCCTTGACGACGAGCTGGACGAGCTACCGCTGCTGCGCCTGGTGGAGGCTGTCGAGCAAGCGCTGGGCACCGCGCTGCAAACGGCGGTGAAGCGGATCGACGAGCAGGCCTTCGCCTTGGCCAACGGCCAGAACCTGATGTTCTGCGAGGACGCCGCGCGTCGCCTCAACCATGTCCTGCGGGATCAGGCCGGCGTCAGCGGCTTCCGGCTGCGGGTGGTGCATGCCGAAAGCCTGCATGCCCACGACGCCGTGGCACGCAGCGAGTGGAACTGGGATGGCGGGATCGGCGACGAGGAACGGCCATGACGATCTGGAAGCAGTTGGAAGAGGCCGCACTGGATGAGCGGCGGCCACTAGCGGCCGTACTCGATGCCATTCCCTGGAACGCCGACGGCCTGATCACCGCCATTGCCCAGCAGCACGACAGCGGCGAGGTGCTGATGCTGGCCTGGATGAATCGCGAGGCCCTCGGTGAAACCCTGGCGTCGGGGCAGGTCTGCTTCTGGTCGCGCTCGCGCCAGACCCTGTGGCGCAAGGGGGAGAGCTCCGGCCACCGCCAGCGTCTGGTGGAGGCCCGGCTCGACTGCGATGGCGATGCCGTGCTGCTGCTGGTCGACCAGCAGGGGCCCGCCTGCCACACCGGGCGCCCCAACTGCTTCTATAACGCCGTGCGTGACGATGCGGTCCAGGTCATCACGGTGCCAGGGCAATAGTCATATCGTCTCGACGCTACGACATGCAGGAGTCCAAGGTATGAGCCAACGGCAACGGGAAGTGGCTGACGTCGATGTCGTCATCGTAGGGGCCGGGCCCGCGGGCATCGGCATGGCCCTGGCGCTGGATCCGCTCGACGGCCTCGACTTCAGGGTCTTCGACGCCGGTCGGATCGGTGAGTCGTTCCGGCGCTGGCCGAAAGAGACCCGCTTCATTACACCCTCCTTCCACAGCAGCCCCTTTGGGCTGGCGGATCTGAACGCAGTCAATGCGATCAGCTCGCCGGCCATCTTCGCGGGGGCCGAGCATCTCACCGGCGAGCAGTATGCGGACTATCTGTCGTTCATCGCCGAGGCGCATGCATTGCCCATCGAGGAGGGTTGCAAGGTGGGGCAAGCCGAGCCCCTGCAGGAGGGTGGCTTCCTGTTGACCACGCCTCAAGGCAAGCTGCGTACGCGCTTTCTGATCTGGGCCACGGGTGAGTTCCTGTTCCCCGACCTGGCACCTTTTCCCGGCGCGCAGTGGTGTACCCACTATGCCCGGGTGACGAGCTGGGCGCATTTCGACGCCCCGGTCCATGCCGTCATCGGCGGTTACGAAAGCGGCGTGGATGCCGCCGTGAACCTGATTCGGCTCGGGCATCGGGTGCACCTGCTGGCGCGTAAGTCGACCTGGAGCCCTGACGGCCCCTACGATCCCAGCCTGGCGCTATCGCCCTATAGCCGCGAGCGCCTGATCGGGGAGCTAGACAGCGGGCGCCTGGAGGTCGACTTCGGGGTCGATGTAGTGAGCGTCACGCGCAGCGAGCATGGCGGCTTTCGCATACGCGCGGCCGACGATCGCCGCTGGGACGTGGCCGAGCGGCCCATTCTGGGCACCGGATTCCTCAGGGGGGGGGTGCGAATCAGATCGCCGATCTTTGGGACTGGTCGGACAAAGGACATATCGAGCTGACGGAAGGCGACGAGTCCACCCGCACGCCGGGGCTCTTCCTGGTAGGCCCCCAGGTGCGCCACGACCGGCGCATCTTCTGCTTCATCTACAAGTTTCGTCAACGCTTCGGCCTGGTCGCCGAAGAGATCGCCTTTCGGCTGGGGCTGGACGCAGGCGCCCTGCAGAGCGGGGATGGCGTCTGGGGTCCCTTCGGCAACCGTGAGTGCTGCGAAGGCTGCGAATGTTGAAACGGCTAGGGTGCCTCGGCGCCGGCACCTCCTGCCTGTTGCTGGGCGGCATGGCGGCGGGGGCTGCCATCGGTCACTCCCTTCCGGCCGGCGGCCAATGGCTGGGTGAGCGCATGGATGCGACCCTGATGTTGCTGATCGTGCTGCTGCTTTTTGGTGTGCGCTTCGAGGCCATCGCGAAAGCGCTGGGTCAGGTGCGCTTCATCGGCATTGTGCTGGCGGTCAACTTCGTGCTGATTCCCGCCGTGGGGTATGCCATTGCTGCGGCGTTCCTGAATGCTCATCCGCTGTTCATGGTGGGGCTGACGATCTACTTCATGTCACCCTGCACCGACTGGGTCCTGGGCTTCACCCGGCTGGCCGAAGGCAACGTGGCCCTGGGAGCGGCGCTGATTCCGATCAATATGCTGGTACAGCTGCTGCTCTATCCGCTCTATCTGTCTCTCTTCACGCGCCACCTGGTGCCGGTGGAAGGCACGCTCATCGCCGGCACCCTGCTGCAGTGGTTCCTGCTGCCGCTGGCCGTGGCGGTGATGGCGCACTTCATATTGCGGCTGTCGCTGGGCGCCGCTCGCTTCGATGGTCTGCTGGTGTGGACCGATCGACTGACTCCCTGGGTCGTCGCGTTGCTGGTGGCGCAGTTATTCGCTGACAATATTGCGGTCATCCTCGAGCACGGCGGGGTATTCGGCCGGGTTCTGCTGGCGGTGTTCGTATTCTTCCTGGCGACCTTCCTGCTGGGGGAGTGGGTCAGCCGCCGGGCACGCCTGGCGTATCCGGAGCATGCGCTGCTGACCATGACCACGGCGGCACGCAATGCGCCCCTTATGCTGGCGGTGACGTTGGCGGCACTGCCGGGCCAGCCGCTGATCCATGCCGCCATCGTGATTGGCATGCTGCTCGAATTTCCTCACCTGACCCTGCTTCGGCACCTGCTGCTCCACTCGAAGCGATGCCTGGCCTATGGCCGCCTCCACTCCTGATGAGCGTGACACATGACGAATACACCTTCGACCACTGACACCATTGTCATCACCCTTCCGGACGGGGCGCAGCGTCACTTTGCGTCCCCCACCACCGTCGCCGAGGTGGCGGCGGCCATTGGCCCGGGCCTGGCGCGTAGCACCCTGGCCGGCAAGGTGGACGGCCGCCTGGTCGATGCCTGCGATCCCATCGAAGGCGATGCCCGCGTGCAGATCATTACCCCCCGGGATCCCGAGGGGGTGGAAATCATTCGACACTCCTGTGCACACCTGATCGGGCATGCCGTCAAGCAGCTCTACCCGACGGCCAGGATGGTGATCGGTCCGGTGATCGAGGACGGCTTCTACTACGACATCGCCTATGAGCGCTCCTTCACACCGGAAGACCTGGCGGCCATCGAGGCGCGCATGCAGGCGCTGATCGACAGGGAGTACGACGTCGTCAAGCGCATGACACCGCGCGATGAGGCCATGCGTCTGTTTTGCGAACGTGGCGAGGCGTACAAGCTGCGACTGATCGACGAGCTGCCCGACGAATCGGCGCTGGGGCTCTATTTCCATGAGGAGTACCTGGACATGTGCCGCGGCCCGCACGTGCCCAACACGCGATTCCTCAAGCATTTCCGGTTGACCAAGCTGTCCGGGGCCTACTGGCGTGGCGACGCCAACAATGAGCAGTTGCAGCGTATCTACGGCACGGCCTGGGCCGACCGCAAGGCCCTGGAGGCCTATCTCAAGCGCCTGGAGGAGGCGGAGAAGCGCGACCACCGCAAGCTCGGCCGTCAGCTGGATCTGTTTCACTTCCAGGAGGATGCCCCCGGCGCGGTGTTCTGGCACCCGCGCGGTTGGGCGGTATTCCAGGAGCTGATCGCCTACATGCGCCGCCGCCAGGAGGACGCCGGCTACGTGGAGGTGAACACCCCGGACGTCATGGACCGCAGTCTCTGGGAGCTCTCCGGCCACTGGCACAACTATCGCGAGCATATGTTCACCACCGACACCGAGGACGGCCGTTCGCTGGCGCTCAAGCCGATGAACTGCCCGGGCAGCGTGCTGCTCTACCGCCACGGCCTGAAAAGCTACCGGGACCTGCCCATTCGCATGGGCGAGTTCGGCAAGGTGCACCGTTACGAGCCTTCCGGTGCGCTGCACGGTCTGTTGCGGGTGCGCCATTTCACCCAGGACGATGCGCATATCTACTGCACACCGCAGCAGATGATCGGTGAATGCAGCGATGTGGTGGCGCAGGTGCTGGATATCTACCGCCAGTTCGGCTTCGAGGACGTGCTGATCAAGCTATCCACGCGGCCGGACAACCGCATGGGCGATGATGCCACCTGGGACCTGCTGGAAAAGGCGCTGACCCAGGCACTGGACGAAATGGGCCTGGCCTACCGGCTCAATCCCGGTGAAGGCGCCTTCTACGGGCCCAAGCTGGAGTTCGTACTGCGCGACGCCATCGGCCGCGACTGGCAGTGCGGCACCCTGCAGGTGGACATGAATCTGCCCGAACGCTTCGGTCTGGATTACGTGGACGAGGCTGGCCAGCGCAAGCACCCGGTGATGTTGCATCGTGCCCTTTTCGGCTCCCTGGAACGCTTCACCGGCATATTGATCGAGCACCACGCGGGCAAGCTCCCCGCCTGGCTGGCTCCTGTTCAGGTCGTTGTGCTCTCCATCACCGAGCAGCACGCCGATTATGCCCTGGAGGTAGCCCAGGCACTGCGCGGTTCGGGCCTGCGCGTGGAGGCGGATATCCGTAACGAGAAGGTCGGCTACAAGATTCGCGAGCAGACGCTGCAGCGAGTTCCCTTCCAACTGATTGTCGGTGCCAGGGAAGCCGCCTCCGGCAGCGTGGCGATTCGCACCCGGGACGGCGACGACCTGGGCAGCCTGGATATCGGCGCGGCGATTACCCTGCTGGGCGAGCGCTCCGTCGCCCCCGACACCGAACATCGGCGTACCGCCCAGACGGCACTGGTCTCGCGGTTGCAGGCGTGCGGGCAGCGCGAGGTTGCCTTATGAGCAGTGCTGTCGACATGGAATAGCGACTGGCTGGCCCCCAGGCAAACCAGGGCGCATCTTCCCCGGTTGGTCTTCACTTGGGTCGGGATGCTGCTAGCCTGATGTGAAGCTCAAGTACGCGCGACTTGCACAGGGCTGTCGGAGGGATATGGCAGCCGGTTCGCTTCAATCAGGAAGATTGATATGAAAGCAAACGGCACATGGCTTCTGTCGCTTGTATTGGC
Organism: Halomonas sp.; assembly: GCA_007129225.1. GTDB lineage: Bacteria > Pseudomonadota > Gammaproteobacteria > Pseudomonadales > Halomonadaceae > Halomonas. The sequence goes on along the minus strand of SKVX01000320.1, from coordinate 2,025 downwards.
AGTGGCTTTCCTCTTTGCCGGCCCAGCGTTGGCGCAAATGCCTCAGGGCGAGAGCGAGAGTGGAAATGGAGACGAGAGTGAGGAGAGGCTATGGTTTCCTGTCGATTCGCTCAACGCCGGTCTTGATGAGGCGCCCGAAGAGGTCAAGAGGCGGACGCCACGCGATGCGATCCGCAGCTTTCTGGCGCTTGTCGAGCAGGAGGCGTTTTCTGCCGCCGCGCATTTTCTCAACCTTTCAGACCTGGACGAGGCAGAGCAGCGAGAGCAGGGGGCCTGGCTGGCCAGGCAACTGGCCGAAGTCCTCAAGCGTGGGGAGTGGCTGGACACTTCCAACCTTTCCGGGCGTCAGGATGCCGCCATCGAGGATCCATCCGGCCAGCATCCCCGGGCAGGAGAGCCGCGCCGGGATATCGAGCTGGCATCGCTCACGGTGGACGGCGAAGCCTATGACATTCGCCTGGCTCGCTATCGAGTCGATGACGAGGACCCCGTCTGGCTGATCACGCCGGACAGCGTGTCGTCGATTCCCTTGCTCTATGAGGCGTACGGTCCCTCGCTGCTGGAAGAGTACATTCCGGAGCGCTTGAAGACCTCGCTAGGCAGGCTCGAGGCCTGGGAGTGGATTGCCATTCCCGTCTTCCTGCTCCTGACTGGCCTGGTGGGTTGGGGGGTCTACGCCCTGGTGGGCTTGCTGGCACACTGGTTCCCCAGCGGCGTGGCCAGCATCTTCGCCGGCAGGATCCAGATGCCCATGGCGCTGCTCATCATGGCGTTCGTCGCCCAGGCACTGCTCGACTATGTGGTCTCCTTCACGGCGGTGGCAACCACCTTCATTCGGGTGTTGCTGATCATTCTTATCGCCTGGGGTGTCGGTACGATTGCACTCCGCCTGGTGGACACCATCCTGCTCAAGGTCACGCGGCGGATCGTGGGGGAGATCGACGACACCAAGCCCCGGGACGAACGCAAGCTGCTCACCACACTCTATGCGCTGCGTCGGGTCATCATCCTGGTCACGGTGATCGCGGTCTCCGTCTATGTACTGAGCCAGATCCAGCTCTTCGAAACACTGGGGCTGTCGCTGCTGGCATCGGCCAGTGTGCTGGCGGTGCTGGTGGGCATTGCCGGTCAGGCGGTGCTCGGCAACATTCTCTCCTCGTTCCAGCTGTCGTTGGCGAAGCCCATTCGCATCGGCGACCTGGTGATGTTCGAAGGGCAGTGGTGCTACGTGGAGGGCATCTTCTACACCTTCATCCGCCTGAGGGCTTGGGATGAACGGCGCCTGATCGTACCGGTGACTTACTTCGTCTCCAGGCCTTTCGAGAACCTCTCGGTCAAGAGCGCCAAGATGTACCGCACCCTGGAGATGAAGCTTCACGTGAGTGCTGACATAGCGCTGATCAGAGAGCAGTTTCTGGCGTTTGCCAAGGAAGAAGACAACGTCGTCGAACACCACAAGCTGTGCTGCTATGTAACGGCCCAGACCGAGACGGCCCAGACGCTCTCCTGCTACCTGATGGCATCCGACCCCTTCGCGGGCTGGGTTGCGGAAATGAACATCCGCGAGCGGCTGATGGCCTTCATCCGGGATGAGCACCCCGAGTGGTGGCCACGAGACGTGGTGGTGCTCAGCCAGCACGATATTGCCAAGGGTGGTCGGCAGGATGCCCGGCCGCCGGCAGCGGCGGGCAGCGACGAGAAGCCGCCTTCTCCATGAATAAGTCACTCCGCAAGGAAACGACATGGCCTCCATTCGCGGTGACCTGGTGCTGCTCTACTTCCCGAGGCTAAAGCTCGCGGACGGGAGGCTGGAGCGGCTGACCCTGGTGCCGCGGCAGCTGCGCCGCTTCCGGTTGAATCGGGTCACGCATCAGGATGCGCAGTGGCTGTGCCATCGGCTGAACCGGGAAGGGGAGCGGTTTGGCACCCGGGTACGCCTCGACGCAGAGGATCATCTGGTCGTCGAGTGGGGGTGACGCCTCGGCAGGCTGACCGACGAGCGTTTTCATGGTCACTGAGGGCTGG
>SKVX01000137.1 GCA_007129225.1 Halomonas sp. | reverse complement strand
GCCCTGGCCGATGGGCGAACCCGCCGTCATCCCCAGGCAGATGTGCACGCGATTTCACCAGCCCTGGAAGAGAATCATTTCGACAGACAGAGACGTCCAGGAAGCCTAGACTGCATCGCAGCATTCAGACTTCAAGGAGATAGCATGGCGAAGGACGACAAGAAGCTCATCGACCTGGCACTACAGGGCGGCGGTTCCCACGGCGCCCTGACCTGGGGCGTACTCGACCGGCTGCTGGAAGAGGAGCGGCTGGAGATCGACGGGGTCAGCGGCACCAGTGCCGGCGCCATGAATGCCGTGGTATTGGCCGATGGGCTGCACAAGGGTGGCCGCGAGGGTGCCCAGGAAGCGCTCCATACCTTCTGGAAGGGAGTCAGCGACGCAGCGCGTTTCTCACCGATCCAGCGCTCCCCCTGGGATCGGCTGATGGGCAACGACGGTCTCGATACCTCGCCGAGCTATCTCTTCTTCGAAAGTCTCACCCAACTGGTTCCCCCGGCGAAGCTCAATCCCCTGGGCATTAACCCCTTGCGTGACCTGGTCAGCGAACTGGTGGACTTCGAGCGGGTAAACGCCTGCAGCAAGGCGAAGATATTCGTTACCGCCACCAACGTGCGTACCGGGCGCGCCAAGGTGTTCCGCCAGCCGGAGCTGAGCGTGGATACCGTCATGGCCTCGGCCTGCCTGCCGTTCATGTTCCCGGCCGTGGAGATCGATGGTGAGGCCTACTGGGATGGTGGCTACAGCGGCAACCCCGCCCTCTTCCCGTTGGTCGACGACCAGGGCTGTCGCGACCTGGTGGTGGTGCAGGTCAACCCGCTGGTTCGCAGCCAGCTCCCCGAAAGCGCTCGGGACATCATCAACCGCATCAACGAGATCACCTTCAACACCAGCCTGATCAAGGAGCTGCGCAGCATTCAGCTGCTGCAGCAATTGATCGACTCGCAGGATGTGGAGCTGGAACGGTACCGCTCCATGCGCCTGCATCTGATCCATGCCGAGCAGGAAGTCGAAAAGCTCAGCGCCTCGAGCAAGCTCAATGCGGAATGGGACTTCGTTTCCCGACTCCATGCCCAGGGACGCGCCTGGGCCGACCTGTGGCTCGAGCAGAACTTCGATTCCATCGGCAAGTGCTCGTCCTTCGATCTGAATGCGGTCTTCCAGGATTCCTTCCGCCCCTTCGCCAGGCCGGAGGAAGCGCCCACCGAGCGTGGCGAGAGCGAGACGTGAAGGGTTAGCCTGCCTAACTGGCCTGATGGAGAGAACCGGTTCCCGGCCGTGGTTGCGGCTTCACTGCCCCGGGCTGGCATGTGTTGGTCGTTTCGTGAATGCCGCCAGCCCGGCCTTGGCTTACCATGGGCCTTCGCCACACTCGCCCGGAGCCGCGAATGCCGGATACCGACAACGCCTTCCAGGCCGCCCTCAGCCTGATCCTGGGCCTGGACCCGACCCTGCTCGGCATCGTGACCCTGTCGCTTCAGGTGTCGCTGGCCGCCGTGCTGGTCGGGGCGCTGATCGGACTGCCGTTGGGCGCCGCGCTGGCGCTTTGGCAATTCCCCGGGCGCGGCCTGGTGGTCACGCTGCTCAACGCCTTCATGGGCCTGCCGCCGGTCGTGGCCGGCCTGCTGGTCTATCTCATGCTGTCCCGGGCCGGGCCCCTGGGTGGGCTGGGGCTGCTGTTCACTCCCACCGCCATGGTCATCGCCCAGTCGTTGCTGGTGCTGCCCATCATCGCCGCCCTGACCCGCGACCATGTCCTGACCCTGTGGGACGAGTACCGCGAGCAGCTGCACTCCTTCGGCGTGACTCGCCTTCGTGCCATGCCCAGCCTGCTTTGGGATGCCCGCTTCGCGCTGATGACGGTGATACTGGCCGGCTTCGGCCGGGCCAGCGCCGAGGTCGGCGCCGTGCTGATCGTCGGTGGTAACATCGACGGTGTGACCCGGGTGATGACCACGGCCATCGCCCTGGAAACCAGCAAGGGCAACCTGGCACTGGCACTCGGCCTGGGCCTGGTGCTGCTGGGCCTGGTGGCACTGGTCAACGGCACCGCCTATCTGGTCGGCGAACGTGCCAGGAGGAAACTGGGATGAACGACTTCTGCCAGCCGGCCACCTGGCTGCCACCCGCCTCACCGACAAGCGAGCCCCTGCTGCGCCTGGCAGGACTCGGCTTTTCCCACCGGGGCCAGACACTGCTGAAGGATATCGACCTCACGCTGGCGCCCCGCGGTCGCACAGTGATACTGGGACCCAACGGGGCCGGCAAGAGCCTGCTGATGCGCCTCGCCCATGGCCTGCTCGCCCCCACCAGCGGCCAAGTGCGCTGGGCGACCCATGACAGCGGCCGCCCCCTGCGCCAGGCGATGGTCTTCCAGCGCCCGGTAATGCTGCGCCGCTCTGCGCTGGCCAACCTCAGCTATGCCCTGGCCGCCCGGGGCGTAGCCTGGCGTCGTCGTCGCGGCCTGGCCATGGCGGCACTGGAGCGCTTCGGGCTCGCCAGCCTGGCCGACCGCCCGGCCCGGGTGCTCTCCGGCGGCGAGCAGCAACGCCTGGCGCTGGCGCGTGCCTGGGTCCTGGAGCCCGACGTGCTGTTTCTCGACGAACCCACGTCGGCACTCGACCCGGCATCGATGCGGGCCGTTGAGGATGCGGTTCACACCTTCCACGACCAGGGCTCGCGAATTGTGATGACCAGCCACGACCTAAACCAGGCCCGCCGCCTGGCCGACGACATCGTCTTCCTGTGCGAGGGCCGCATCATCGAGCACACACCGGCAAAGGCGTTTTTTCACGCCCCCTGCAGCCAGCTCGCCCGCGACTTTCTCTCCGGTGAACTGCTCGGCTGATGGGAGGCGTCCAGGCCATGTTCCGCTACCGTCGAATGGTCTCAACACTGCTCCTCGCCTGCTTCTTGGCCGCGCCCCAGGCCGCGGCCAGAGAACAGCATAAAGAGCGACATGCAGCGCGATATATCGTGCTGGCCTCTACCACCTCCACCGAGAACTCGGGGCTGTTTCGCGCCATCATCCCGCCGTTCACCGAGGCCACCGGCATCTCGGTTCGGGTGGTGGCGGTGGGAACCGGCCAGGCCTTCGCCATCGCCCGCCGTGGTGACGCCGATGCCCTGCTGGTGCACGACCCCGCGGGCGAGGCGCAGCTCATCACCGAGGGGCATGCTAGCCAGCGAGCGGAGATCATGGTCAATGACTTCGTGATCATCGGCCCTGCCGAGGACCCGGCCCGTATCACCGCGGCCGAAACGGCGATTGAAGCCTTCGCCGCCATCGCTGCCGCCGAGTCACCCTTCGCCTCACGCGGCGACGACAGCGGCACCCACCGCGCTGAACGACAGCTGTGGCGAGCGGCCGGCATTGCCCCCCAGGGCAGATGGTATCGCGCCCTGGGCAGCGGCATGGGCCCGACGCTCAATACCGCCGCCGCCATGGATGCCTACGTTTTCACTGACCGCGCCAGCTGGGCCGCCTTCGACAATAGGCAGGACCTCGCCCTGCTCTTCGAGGGCGACGAGGTACTGCTCAACCAGTACGCCAGCCTGCTGCTATCGACAGAGCGCCACCCCCACCTGAAGCACGAGCTGGCAAGCGAGTGGCATCGATGGCTGCTCTCCGAGGAGGGCCAGCAGGCTATCGCCGAGTTTCAAGTCGACGGCCAGCCACTGTTCTTTCCCAGTGCTCGATCCGACAGCGACGATGCCCTCACACCAACGGATCCTAACTTATCGGCTATATCGCTTCATCTCATCCGCAAATTCACCCCGTAATCGCTTCCACTCCATCTTGAACCAGGGCGTGTAGCGTTCCGCACGCGAGACCAGCTCGGCATCAAGCCTAGCGGGGGATGCCCAGCACCAGTCGGCGATTTCCTGGCGGTTGGGGCGTGGCTCCTGGTCACTGACCCCCAGATAGACCCAACATAACTCGTGCTCGGCTCCGCCTGCATCGTATCGAGCCTGATAGCGGAACTTATAGAGGTAATCGAGCTCTGCCTCGATGCCGATCTCTTGCCATAGTCGCCGGTGAACCGCCTCTTCCATGCGCTCGCCTCGGCGTGGATGACTGCAACAGCTGTTGGACCAGAACAGCGGCCACAAGCGCTTGCCTGCGGCACGCTGTTGAAGAAGAAGCTCGCCCTCATGATTGAACACAAACAGCGAGAAGGCACGATGCAGCACACCATCGCCTTCGTGACACTTCACTTTGCTCAAGTGACCCCGTTCCCTATCCTGGTCATCGACCAGGATCAACTCCTCATCATCGAAAGAAACGGCCTCGTCACGCTCGCTTTCGCCTGTGTTAATCAATCGTCACCTCCATTTAGCCTTCCTCCTGAACAACGGGGATCTTGAATGACGACCACCCTGGACAGGACATCTGCCTACTGATCGCCCTTGGGCTGTAGTCGACCACCACTTGCCGTCGGAAAATCGCCACCAATATACGACTCGGAAGCCCAGGCACTCAGTTCAGGGTCCGGTCCCGGAAAAGGCCTGAGCGGCAAGCCTGTGGTCACACCGGTGAACAGCAGCTTGAGCATCCAGTCATGGCGTGCCGTCAGACTAGTACTGACAAAGGTGGCTTTAACAATGCGACGTGACACCTTGACCTGCCGGCCGCTGCGATAAGTCGGCCGAGCATCTATCCGCCTGAGTGTGAACACGGCAAGGCCGATTGCCCATAAGCAGAAGCGCTTGATACCCGATTCCGTCGATGGAATCATCAGGGTGTAGCGAAAGGCGTTATGCAAATGGGCATGCGCAATACCGATCATGTAGCGCAGTGCCGCTGTGAATGCCTGGTCACCGCGTCCCGGAGCCATGCTAGCCAATTCCACACCAAACTCCCGAAACTCCTTGCGCGGCAGCCAACAGACGCCATGCTGCCGATCGTCCCAAAGGTCCTTGAGAATATTGGTAAGCTGCAGACCTTCTCCAAACGAAGGCGCCAGGGCCAGTAACTCGGGACGTTTCTCGTGTATTTCGGCTGAATGCTGGCAGAATAGCTCGGTGAGCATTTCACCGACGACGCCTGCTACGTGATAGCAATAGCGGTCCACTTCGGCCAGATCTTGCAAGCCCTCCAGGCTCGCACGACCCTGATAGCAACCCATTCCCCGACACATGATGCGCACACATTTGATCAGCACCTGCTGCTGTGACGCGGTGAGAGTGCGGGTACAGGCCACGATCGATGGCGTGTTGGCCATCAACTCTCGCTCATTCGGTGAAGTGGCTTCCGAGAGTAGCGGCGTGACCTGCTTGGCGAAACGCTGAGCCTTCTCCTCCCCTCTTAGCACTGACAGAAACCGTTCATGCAAAGTGACCTTCTGAAACGCAGACAGCGACGGTTCATCCTCCAGGGTATCCACAATACGGCAAAGCAGATAAGCATTGGTCACCACCTTGCGCAGCTCGGCAGGGAGCTGGGGAATGGTGAGGGCAAAGGTCCGTGATACCCCGGGCAGGATCTTGTCCTGGTAGGCTTCTTCCGCTGCAATTCTGGAAATCGTCGAAGAGAAATGGGCCATGGCAGGACACCGATGTGTAAGTGACTATTGACCGTGGCCGGCCATCTCTCCCTGCTTTATTTTCGCTTCCAGGCAGGCTGAAAATGCAGGCTATCACGCTTGCATACGAGAGAATACCGATGTCTGGTTCACGCTGAAGACGCCGCCCCTGCCACTTCCAATCGCCCAAGCAGCCCATCGAGCTCGTTGCACAGGAAGCGCGCCTCCACGCACTCCTGAAGGTGCCCCTCGGCGAAGCGCAGAAAACCCAGCGCCGCATGGGAGAGGCGCCGGTCCCTGCGCACTATGAACTGCCAGTGGCTTTCGATGGGCAGCCCCTCCACCGGCAGGATCACCAGGTCGGAGTGTTCTGGCGGCAGCACATGCTCCGAGAGCACCGCGAGACCCATACCCGACGCCACGCCCACTCGAATGGCCTCGTTGCTGGCCATCTGCAGCGTGGGCCCTAGCGACAGTCCCTGCTCCTGCAGCCAGCTCTCGAACAGCATGCGCGTGGCAGAGCCCGGCTCGCGCAGTAGAAAACGCTCCCTGAGCAGCTCGCTCATGGCAACACGCTCCCGGGTGGCCAGCGCATGGCCCCGCGGCGCGATCACCACCAGCGGGTTGCGCAGGAAGCGCCCGGCCAGAGCATGGGCCAGCGACGGCGGATGACTGAAGACATAGAGGTCGTCATCCTGGCGCTCGAAGCGCGTCAGCATCTGGCGGCGGTTGCCGATATGCAATGTCACGTCGACCTCGGGAAACACCTGGCTGTACGGCCCCAGCAGCCGGGGCATTACGTACTGCGCCGTGTTGACCAGGGCAATGCTGAAGCGGCCCCGCTCACCACCTCTCAGTGCGGTCAGGTAATTCTCGAAGTCGTCGAAACGGCCCAGCACCTCGCGGCTGGCGCGGTAGAGTTCCCGCCCCGCTTCCGTCGCAACCAGGCGCCCCTGGCGAACGCTCAACAGTGGCTCACCCACGGCCTCACCCAGCCGCTTGAGCTGCTGGGAAACGGTCGGCTGGGTCAGGTGAAGCTGGCGTGCCGCCTCGCTCACCGAGCCGCTGCGAACCACGGCCACGTAAACTTGCAGCAGGCGAAATGTCAGGTGACGTACGTTCATGCCGGACTCCATGGCGGCCATGTATAGATTTTTATCTATACTACAAACCAGCACATTCTATTGGAATCAATATCACGCACTCCTCACAATCCGCGACTACCCTGCCATTGCGATTCAGAAGAAGAGAGACCCATGCCAGACATCGTCGTGATGTTCTTTCTGCTCGGCCTGCTCGCCGGCATCGTCAAGTCCGACCTGAACATACCCAAGGCAGCCTACGACACACTGAGCCTGCTGCTGATGCTGACCATCGGCCTCAAGGGTGGCATGGCGCTCTACGGCAACCTGCGCTGGTCGCTGCTACCGGAGCTTCTCGCGGTCGCCGCGCTGGGGGCATTGATTCCCATCGTATTGATGCCCGTGCTGCGCCGCCTGGTCCGGCTTTCGCCTGCCGACAGCGCCAGCATCGCCGCCCACTACGGCTCGGTCAGTGCCGGCACCTTCGCCGTGGCGCTGGCCTTCGCCGAGGGGCGCAATATGCCCATCGGCGCCGAGGTCACACTCTATCTGGTGATGATGGAGCTGCCGGCGATCATGGTGGCCATCGCCCTCTATCGCCGCCATTCTGGCAAGAATTCCAGTGAAGCCATGCAAGGCATCTGGCACGAGACCTTGACCAACCGCGGGGTGATCCTACTGGCCGGCGGTGCGGTGATCGGTGCCATGTACGGCCCCATGGAAGGGGCCAACGTCACCGAGCTCTTTACCGGTGCCTTCCATGCGGTGCTGGCGCTATTCCTGCTGCAGATGGGCCTGACCGCAGCCGAAACCCTGCGGCCCATTCCCTGGTTCCACTGGCGGCTGCTCACTTTCGCCCTGGTGGCACCGTTCATCCTGGCCATGGCCGGGCTGGCCGTCGGCCTCGCCCTGGGCCTTCCCAGCGGCTCCCTGCTGATTCTGACGGCGCTCGCCGCCAGCGCCTCCTACATCGCAGCGCCGGCCGCCATGCGCACCGCCGTGCCCGAGGCCAACATCGGCCTGGCCATGCTGGCAGCACTCGGCTTTACCTTCCCGCTGAACGTGATCGTGGGTATTCCCATCTATCACCAGCTGGCACTCTGGCTGGGCTGATCGAAGCACCAGGCGCTATCGACCCCAGGTCGGTGGCGCCGGACCCACATTTCTGCCGGTCTTTTTCCCACTATGGCGCTTCTCGGCACCTCGCTTCTTCGACATTCGTCGCAGCACCCGAACCCGCACTTTACGTTAACGTCAACCTGGCCTAGTCTTGTAACCATTCCAAGATGCGAGGCGAATCCGTACCCATTCGCCCAGCACTACCTGACAGCCGCACTACGTGACAGACAATGGGAGTTCCGCCAATGCTCACGCCCTACCAGCCCCTCGACTTCGGCCTCGACGATGAACTGAACATGCTGCGCGATCAGGTCAACGCCTTTGCCCGCGACGAGATCGCCCCCCGTGCGGCCGAGATCGACGAGAAGAACGAGTTCCCCAACGACCTGTGGCAGAAGTTCGGCGACATGGGGCTGCTGGGCATCACCGTCTCCGAAGAGGATGGCGGCACCGGCATGGGCTACCTGGCGCACTGCATCGCCATGGAAGAGATCTCCCGGGCCAGCGCCTCGGTGGGTCTCTCCTACGGCGCGCACTCCAACCTCTGCGTCAACCAGCTCAAGATCAATGCCAGTGCCGAGCAGAAGGCCAAGTACCTGCCCAAGCTGATGACCGGCGAGCATGTCGGTGCCCTGGCCATGTCCGAGCCGGGCGCCGGCTCCGACGTGGTCTCCATGAAGCTGCGCGCACGCAAGGAGGGCGACCACTTCGTCCTCAACGGCAACAAGATGTGGATCACCAACGGCCCCGACGCCGACGTGCTGGTGGTCTATGCTAAGACCGACCCGGAAGCCGGCTCCAAGGGCATCACCGCCTTCATCATCGAGAAGGGCATGCCTGGCTTCACCACCGCCCAGAAACTCGACAAGCTGGGCATGCGCGGCTCCAACACCTGCGAACTGGTGTTCCAGGACTGCGAAGTGCCCGTCGAGAACGTGCTGGGCGAGCTCAACCGTGGCGTCAAGGTGCTGATGAGCGGCCTGGACTACGAGCGCACCGTCCTCGCCGCCGGCCCCATCGGCATCATGCAGGCGGCCATGGACATCGTGGTGCCTTACATCCACGAGCGTAAGCAGTTCGACCAGGCCATCGGCGAATTCCAGCTCGTACAGGGCAAGATCGCCGACATGTACACCACACTGAACGCCTGCCGCGCCTATCTCTACGCCGTGGCCGCCGGCTGCGACCGCGGGCAGACCTCCCGCAAGGACGCCGCCGGCGTGATTCTCTACTGCGCCGAGAAGGCCACCCAGGTAGCGCTGGATGCCATCCAGCTGCTCGGCGGCAACGGCTACATCAACGAGTACCCCACCGGACGCCTGCTGCGCGACGCCAAGCTCTACGAGATCGGCGCTGGCACCAGCGAGATCCGCCGGATGTTGATCGGCCGCGAGATATTCAACGAATCGAAGTAATGGTGGTAGCTGACAGCTGACATCGCAGGAAAAAACAGCTGTAGGAGCAGCTTCAGCTCGCGACTGGAGGCCGAAGGACTCCCGGCGGTGTGGCCAAAGGCCGGCAGCCTCCGCCAAGGCGCCTAACGGCGCCAGTCGCGATGGGAACCAGCGCTCCAACAAGGTAGGTAACTACCGCACTGTAGGAGCAGCTTCAGCTCGCGACTGGAGGCCGAAGGACTCCCGGCGGTGTGGCCAAAGGCCGGCAGCCTCCGCCAAGGCGCCTGACGGCGCCAGTCGCG
>SKVX01000140.1 GCA_007129225.1 Halomonas sp. | reverse complement strand
CCACGCCATGCATCAGTTCCCCGGTATCACGCACGCGTCCGGCGTTGTCCAGGGCCAGCCCACTGGCCTGGCGGGCATTGTCGGTATTCTGCTGCACCGTGGTGGTCATCTCCTCCATGCTGGAGGCGGTTTCCTGCAGCGAGGCGGCCTGCTGCTCGGTGCGGGCCGAGAGGTCCTCGTTGCCGCGGGCGATGGAGCGCGAGGCCGGCGTCACCACGGCAATGCCCTGCTGAACGCTATGAGTGGTGCTATAAAGGCTGCGGCGCATGATATCCAGGGAGTCCAGCAGCGCGCCGATCTCGTCATGGCTCCGCTTGGGTGTCGCCACCGCCAGGTTGCCGGAGGCGATCTGCAAGGTGAAGTCCGCAGCGCGACGCACCGGCCGGGTAATGGCACGCATGATCCACACGCTGATGATCAGCAGCAGAACGAAACCAAGTGCCATGAAACTCGTTTGGCCGACAAGCATCTGCTGCTGACCCCGTTCGGCGTCTTCGGCCATGCTCAACGCCGCGATTCGCTGCTGTTCCACCAGCTGATTGACCAGCCCCGACAAGGCTTCGGCACTTTCACGCAGCCCGGCGGTTTGGTTGTTCAGCGCCATCATGGCATCGAAGGACTCGGGGCCATCCAGCGCCGCCGTCATAGGCTCCAAGCGCTCATTGAGATAGTGGGAAAGCGAATCATCAAACGTCATGGCCACCGAAGTGTGATTGACCTCCCGGGCAAGATACTCCTGCCATAGCTCGGCAAGACGAGTGCCGCCGTCCGCCAATGCGTCGGCGATAGCATGTCGCTCACCAAGAAGATCCATTCGCTCCTCGCCGGAAAGCCGCTGCGGGCCGTCGTTGATCAACTGGTCGAGCTGTTGCAGCCGTATCACATCCTGCAGACCATCGCGGTTCAGCTCCGCCAAGCGCTCTCCTGAGGCCTGAAGCCCATAGAGCCCAACGCCGCCACTGATCGCCAGCAACAACAGCGCTGAAACAGTGAGCATGGTAAGTCGCGCACGGATGCTATGCAGGTTGATACGCCCAAGCCAGCCCAGGGGGCCACGACGCACCACCTGGCCGGCCCGAATGGCAAGACCGGTGCGGCCCGACCGCAGGCGCTCATAGGCACGGCCGGTGGCGGTGGCAACATCCGGCGCCACCGCAGTGCGCACCGAGGTGTAACCCAGGCATTGTCCATTCTCGATGATCGGGGTAACCGTAGCCTTGACCCAGTAATGGTCCCCGTTCTTGCGCCGGTTCTTGATAACGCCCTGCCAGGTTTCACCGCGCTTGAGGGCCTGCCACAGGTCGGCAAACGCCTCGGACGGCATGTCGGGATGACGAATCAGGTTGTGATTCGCCCCGATCAGCTCCTCCTGACTGAAACCGCTGGCTTCGATAAAGGGCTCATTGGCATAGGTGATTCTCCCCTCGAGATCGGTACGGGTAATCAGCAGATGCCTGTCATCCAGTATGTACTCGCGCTGCGTTACCGGCTGGTTGTCACGCATGTTCTTGTTTCCTTAGCTGCATGGCTTCATCAGGGGCGGGACACGGTGACGTGCCTTCACCGATTGGGAGTTTCGAACCTCAGAACGAGGCCCACTCCTCTTCCTCTTTTTGTGACGTGCTATTACGAGACCCACCGCTTCGAGATGCCACCGTCGACGACTCTTGGCCGTTGCGTCGAGCGGCCGGCAAAGGGTCGCGCACCGGCGGAGTTTGAAGCGCCTTGTCGGCGCCTTGCCCCTTGCCGGCACCCTGATTCGCAGCGGGCGCCTCAGCCCTCGCCCCTCCCGCCAAGCGGAAGCGCAGCACTGCCTCGCGCAGGCGACCGGCTTCGGCCTCCAGCTGTGTAGCCCCGGCAGCAGCCTTCTGTACCAGGGTCGCGTTCTGCTGGGTCACCTGATCCATCTGGGTTACGGCCTGGTTGACCTGACCGATACCGTTGCTCTGCTCCAGCGATGCCGAAGCGATCTCGTCCATGATGTCGCTGACACGCTGAACGGCGGCAACGATTTCTGCCATGGTCTGGCCGGCCTGGTCGACGCGTGCGGTGCCCACATCCACCTTCTCGCGGGATGCATGGATCAAGGCACGAATCTCGCCAGAGGCCGACGCACTGCGACCGGCAAGGCTGCGAACCTCCTGGGCGACCACCGCGAAGCCACGACCATGCTCACCGGCCCTGGCCGCCTCGACCGAGGCATTCAGGGCCAGGATATTGGTCTGGAAGGCGATGGTATCGATGACGCCGATGATATCGGCCATCTTGTGAGAGCTGTCGCTGATATCGTGCATGGTCGACACCACATCGCTGACCACTTCGCCGCCCTGGGCGGCGGTACGCGATGCCTCGGCCGCCAGTTGACTGGCCTGGCGCGCATTGTCGGCATTCTGCTCCACGGTGGAAGCCAGCTCCTCCATGCTGGATGCGGTCTCGGCCAGGGAAGCCGCCTGCTGCTCCGTGCGCGATGAGAGCTCGCCGTTGCCGCGGGCGATTTCATGGGCACCCTGGTAGATGCCTTCACTGCTGCTACGCACCGTGCCCACGGTGGCCGAGAGGCCATCCTGCATATGCTTGAGCGAGGTGAAGAGCCGCCCTATCTCGTTGTTGCCGCGGTTCTCCACCGGCTGGGAGAGGTCTCCCTGGGCCAGTCCTTCGAAATAACCCACCAGCCTGGCCAGCGGCTGCAGCACATTGACCGTGATACCCCACATGACAACCGCCATCACCAGCGCCGAACCGGCCAGCACCGCCATGATGGCCAAACGCATCCAGCCGGCCACCACGTCGAAGTCCTGCAACAGCAACACGCCAGACTCACCGGCATGGGGCGCCATCTCGGTAACCGCCGCGTGGCCCTGCTGCAGGGCATACAGCCCCAGCACACTGAGCGCGATGATCATGCCGCCGAAGAACAGCAGCACCAGAATCCAACTGGCTCGGACAGTCAGGTTGTCGAGAAGCTTCACTTCATTCCCTCGTGATCGGCAGGGCCTAGGCCCAGTTATCGTTATTGGCAAGCCGAACCAGGCCTGCCGTGTAGACCCGTCTCATCAAGAGCTATCGGCCAAGATGGAAAATACTGGAGTCGAAACAGGGCTAATCGGCCACACGCTCGACCAGTTCCATCTCATCGCTGGTCAACAGCTTGTCGATATCCACGATCACCAGCATGCGGTCCTCGAGGCTGCCGAGCCCGCTGAGGAAGTCGGACGAAAGGGTGACACCAAACTCCGGCGCCGGCTTGATCTGGTCGGGGGAGAGCGTCATCACATCGGACACGCCATCCACCACGATGCCCACGACACGGTCCTCGACATTGACCACGATCACCACGGTCTGGCCGCCGTACTCCACCTTGTCGAGATGGAACTTGATGCGCAGGTCGACGATCGGCACGATGACACCGCGCAGATTGGTCACACCCTTGATGAAGTCCGGCGCATTGGCGATGCGAGTGACATTCTCGTAGCCACGAATCTCCTGCACCTTGAGGATATCGACGGCGTACTCCTCCTCGCCCAGGGAGAACACCAGGAATTCACGGTTATGGGCTTCGGCCGCAGTCATGGCCGCTTCGGTCGTCTGGTTCATGAGGAAGTCTCCAGCTCTTTGTCGGTTAAGGCTTCGAGAGATTGGTAGGTACGCGCTTGACCGCGTACCTCTTTCTTGGAACGGCTCAGGCGATGCAAGCCAGTGATATCCAGGATCAGTGCCACGCTGCCGTCACCCAGAATGGTGGCCGCCGAGACACCCGGGACCTTGCGGTAGTTGGTTTCGAGATTCTTGACCACCACCTGCTGCTGGCCCACCAGGTCATCGACCAGCAGGGCGTATCGACGACCCTCGCCCTGGACGATGACCGCAATGGTCTCGGTCAGCTTGGTCTTGGCATCGGGCACATCCAGGGCTTCATGGACGGCCACCACCGGCAGGTATTCGTCGCGCACCTTGAGCACGACGTCATCGCCCGCCATGGCGTAGAGATCCTCCTTGGCCGGCTGCAACGACTCGAGCACCGCCGATAGCGGCAGGATGAACATCTCGCGGCCCACCTTGATGGACATGCCGTCGAGGATCGCCAAGGTCAGCGGCAGCACGATGCGAATCCGTGTTCCCTCCCCGGCCTTGGACATGATCTCGACATGGCCGCCCATGCCCTGGATGTTGCGCTTGACCACGTCCATGCCCACGCCGCGGCCGGAAACGTCGGTGACCGCCTTGGCGGTGGAGAAGCCCGGCGCGAAGATCAACTGCCAGACATCGTCATCGCTCATGGTGTCGGAAACGGGGAGCCCGTTCTCCCGCGCCTTGGCAAGGAGCCGGTCACGGTTCAACCCGGCGCCATCATCGATCACCTCGATGAGAATGTTCCCGCCCTGATGCTGGGCCGACAGGGTAAGGCGACCGGTACGAGGCTTGCCGGCGGCCACGCGATCATCCGGCATCTCGATACCATGGTCGAGGCTGTTACGGACCAGGTGCGTCAGCGGGTCGATGATCCGCTCGGTCAGGCTCTTGTCCAGCTCGGTGGACTCGCCCTCGGTGACCAGCTCGATGTCCTTGCCCAGTTTGCTGGCGGTTTCGCGTACAACCCGTGGGAAGCGGCTGAAGACGAAATCCATGGGAATCATGCGAATCGACATCACCGATTCCTGAAGATCCCTGGCATTGCGCTGCAGTAGACTCATGCCGTTGAGCAGGGCGCTGTCGGCGACCGCGTCCATGTCGCTGACCGTCTGATCGAGCATTGACTGGGTGATGATCAGCTCGCCCACCAGGTTGATGATCTGGTCGACCTTGTCGACGGAAACGCGGATGGAAGAGGTCTCGGGGCCCTTGGCCTTGGGCTTGCTGGCTTTCGCCGGCGCTTTGGCGACCGGCTTGGGCGTGGCTTCCGCCTTGGGGGCGGCCTCTTCCGGGACCGGCGCCGCTTCTGCCTTTTTCTCATCCACCTCAGGGGAGGTGGTTTCGCCAACCGTGGTGATCTGCAGCTGATCGGCTTCGACGATGAAGCACATCACCGCCTCGATATCCTCGTTGCCGATCGAGGAATCCAGCACGACCTCGTAGCGCGCGTCATCACCCTGCTGAGAGACCACGTCGCCCAGCTGGCCCAGCTCCTCGACGAGCAGTTGGCGATCCTTTTCTCCCACGTTCAACAACGTGATGACCCGCTGCCCCTCGCCGGCGGCAAGACGAGACTCGGCCTCGGGCTGGCCGGCACCGGCACCGGCACCGGCAGGCCTGATCTGGAACTGATCGGCATCGATGATGAAACACATCACCGCTTCGATATCGTCGTCGCTGTCACTGGAGTCGATCACGACCTCGTAGCGCTGCTCGTCGCCCTGGTGGGAGATCACCTCGCCCAACTGTCCCAGTTCCTCGACCAGCAATTGACGGTCCTTCTCGCTCACATTGAGCAACGTCACGATGCGATGCCCGTCACCGGCGGCAGTTGCCACTTCCGGTGCAGTGGCAGGCTTGGCGGCGGGCTGGGGCTCGGCCTTCGCGGCAGGTGCCGCCACGCCACCCCCGTCCAGGTCCTGCCCGATCTCCTCGAGCGCCAGCTGCTGCAGGGTCTGGCAAATGCGCTCGAAGGCCTCCTGATCGGGTTCGTCGCCATTACGATAGGCGTCTAGCTGATCGCTGAGCATGTCCTTGGTTTCCAGAAAGGTATCGACGATATCCCGGCGCAGGGTGAGCTCTCCCTTGCGGGTATGATCGAGCAGGTTCTCGAACAGATGGGTGGTCTTCTGCAACGCATCGAAGCCGAAGGTGCCCGCCCCCCCCTTGATCGAATGAGCGGCACGGAAGATGGCATTGAGCTCTTCGGTATCCGGCTCGTCCACGTCAAGCTCCAGGAGGTAGCGTTCCATGTCGGCCAGCAGCTCTTCGGCTTCTTCGAAGAAAGTGTCATAGAAATCCGTGATATCCATGCGCATTACCACCTGGTGTCAGAATGTGTTCCAAGCCCCGTTCACTGCGGATTGAGCGAGCGACGCAGGCTTTCCGTAAATTGTTCCACTGGTGCCAGATCCACCTCGCCTTCCAGCCGCGAACTCATGGGACTGGGCACACCGGGACCGTTGAGGACGCTGGGCCGACGAATGTACTCCGCCACCTCGGGCAACAGGACCAGTAGCTCTATCCGGCGATTGTCAGCGTCGAACGCATCGGTATCAGGCAGCGGCACGCGGTCGGCAAAACCGGATACCCGCAGCAGCTTATCCGAGTCGAAGCCGCCGGCCACCAGCTCACGTCGCGAGGCATTGGCCCGGTCGCTGGAAAGCTCCCAGTTGCTGTAGCCGCGATAACCGCCGGCAAAGGGCAGGCCGTCGGTATGCCCACCGATGCTCAAGTAGTTGGGCAGCTCGTTGAGCAGCGGCGCAATGGTGCGCAGCAGGTTTCGCATGTAGGGCTCGACGCGGTCGCTGCCGATGTTGAACATGGGCCGTTGTTCGGTATCCAGTAACTGGATCCTCAACCCCTCGGGCGTCAGGTCGAAGCGCATCTGCTGGCGCAGTTCACGCAGCTCCGGGTCCGCCTCGATCACCGCCTCGATGCGACGCTGCAGGTCCATGAAGAAGCGACGCTGCTGGTCGCTGGGCCGGGTCTGGCTGCGGGTATCGATCCGCGCGCGCTCACCTTCGCTGTGCACCGGGTCGGGGCCTCCGCCCGGAATCACCCGGGTGCTGCCCGAACGGTCGCCACCACCGATGGCGGTGGTCAGCGGCGTGCTGAAGTAGTCCGCCACGCCCTGGCGCTGCTCTTCGCTCGCCACCGAGAGAATCCACATCACCAGGAAGAGCGCCATCAAGGCCGTCATGAAGTCGGCAAGGGCGATCTTCCAGCTACCGCCATGATGGCCATGGACCACTTTCTTGCGCCGAATGATGATCGGGCGCTTGTCGCCGGCGGCACTCATTCGCCTACCGCACCCGCCTTGGCGTTACGGACATACTCCTCGAGCTCGGTGAAGCCCGGGCGCTCGGCGGTATGCAACGCCTTGCGGCCGAACTCCACGGCCAGTTGCGGCGCATAACCATGCAGGCTGGCCAGCAGCGTGATGCGAATGCACTGCAGCATCTTCTCGGCCTCCTTGATCTGACGCTCGATACTGCTGGCGACCGGATTGATGAAGCCATAGCCCATCAGGATACCGAGGAAGGTGCCGACCAGGGCGTGGGCGATCATCTCCCCCATCTGTTCGGGCCCTGCATCGGCATAGGTCAGCGCCTTGACCACACCCATGACCGCCGCAACGATCCCGAATGCCGGCATGGCGTCACCCACCTTGGCAATGGCATCCGCGGGAATATGCGCCTCCTGCTCGAAAGTCTCGATCTCATGGAGCATCAGCTCATCGATCTCCATGGGATCCATGCCGCCACTGACCATCAGGCGCAGGTAGTCGGTCAGGAAATCCATGATCATCGGGTCGGCCAGCACCCGGGGGTGCTCCTGGAACAGGGCACTCTCCTGGGGAGTGTCGATATCCCGCTCGATGCCCAGCATGCCCTCGCGGCGGATCTTGCTCAGCAGCTTGAACTGAACCGCCAGCAACTCCATGTACATCGCTTTGTTGTAGTTCTTGGTACGCTTGAGCTTGGGGAAGATCTTGAAGGTGGCCTTGATCGCCTTGCCGTTGTTCGCCGCGATGAAGGCACCCACCCCCGCCCCGCCGATCATCAGCAGCTCGGTGGGCTGGTACAGCGGACCCAGGAACCCTCCAGCGAGCACGAAGCCGCCGAAGACGCAGAGTGTAACAACGAGATAGCCAAGCAGAATCAGCACAACCGATATCCTTAATAGGGACGCGACTTGTCGATATTTCTGTTTATCGGCCAGCCCTCGCCGGACTTGAGCCCGGCAATCAAAAAAGCACACGGAAGCGAGAAATAACAACGCCGCTCCAGCACAGGGCCGAAGCGGCGAAGGGAATCCGACCAGGGCCGGTGGCAGTTAGACGCCTAACGCACTCAGGGAGGTGCGATCAGCCCACATGACGCGCAGCGGCAGGCAGTTCCATGGCGACCGGAGCCAGCTCCGCCGCCTCTCTTTCGCGACGCTTGCGGGTCTTGCCGGCGCGGGAAGGGGGCATACAGATACCGCAGACGTAGTCGTGGTCAGGCGTGTGGGCATGAGCCACGAAATGGCCATTGCACTGGGTACAGGCCGACAGCTGCAACAGGTCGCTCTCGAAGAAGCGCACCAGGGTCCAGGCGCGGGTCAGGCCCAACACGGGTTCGACCTGGTCGATGCTCACCTGCTCGCTGTAGAGCCGGTAAGCGGTTACGAACGCCTGCATCCGCTCGCACTGCTGCTCTTCACGCAGGTTGCGGAAGATATTGTAGAACAGCGAGGCATGCACATTGGGCAGCCAGGTGATGAACCAGTCGGTGGAGAAGGGCAGCATTCCCTTGGGGGGCGACATGCCACGCACCTCCTTGAAGAGGCGTATCAGGCGTGCCCGACTCAGGTCGGTCTCGGTTTCCAGCACCTGCAGGCGCGCACCCAGCTCGATCAGCTCGATGGCCAATTGCACCTGCTGCATTTCAGTGACAAGGCTCTTCTGTTGGGTCATGCCTCGCCCCCCCGTGCAACGGATGCCGCACCACGACCTGCCATCAGCAGGGAAGCGTGGAACTGGGACAATCCATTGTCACGGGGGTTATCGACGACTTGACGCAACTGCTCGGCCCCATCGAGACCGAAGTGGCACAGCAGCTGATTGGTGCGGGCCAGGCGAGTCAGCTGGCCGGCACCCAGCGACTGCATCAAGTCTGCCGTTTCATCATCGAGCTTCAGGCGAAACATCGCCGCGGGCCGGTCGTCGTTGAGCAGACGCTGGGCCAGCAGCAGATAGGCAAGGTTGAGCTCCTGGATGTCGTCCAGGTGATTCGTGGTCTTCATGTTGGTTCCCTGCACGCGGTGGCCGCGTGTCCTTATATTTTATTACGTTCAAAAGGGTACTTTGGAGAGCCGATGAAAGGGCATCAGCAAAAGCCGTAACAGCACCCGAAGAGGACGTTCTTGCTGCGGGACCCATTGTGAGGTTTTGAAACAGTGTTGCCAACCAGCGAAAGGTATTAGAAAGTCAACATCAAGGATGAGAAAAATCAGCTATTGGCACTATTTTGTTAACTTACTGTCAGTAAAAGTAAAAGAAGCGCAGCTCCGACTTGACAAAGGCAAGAGAAAGAGATTTCCGAACATGATGTGACATTTTTTTACACTTCCTTACGCTCATGCTGTGTATCGGAAAGCTCATAGACCCACACCAGCAGCTCGGCGATGGTCTGGTAGAGCATCGGCGGAATACGGTCGTCGAGGTCAAGCCCCATCAGCAGCGCCACCAGCTCAGGGGCATCGTGGACATAGATCCCCTGCCGCTTCGCTTCGGCCAGGATCCGGTCGGCCATGTCACCATAGCCCTTTGCCAATACCCGGGGCGCGT